>DASZPI010000818.1:0-1579 GCA_035550355.1 Pirellulales bacterium | reverse complement strand
AGCGGTGTAAATGCTTCGATGGGGGACGGCTCGGTGCGATTCTTCAACAATTCGATCGACCTGGGCGTGTGGCACGCCCTGGCCACGCGCGCCAACGGCGATATTGCTGCCACGCCGTAATGGGCGCGCGTTCGAAGGTCGCGCTCTGCACCAGTGCGATAGGACATACCGACCGCCGCTCGCAAGTATTTGCTACTTGCCGATACTATTTGCCGACTGCCGACGGCCCGAGCAAGCAGCCGGGCGAGCCAGCCGCCAATTGGCGGATCAGGGCTGCGGACTGCGAACCATATCCCTGCGGATCGAGCGTCGCGGCCTGTTGCAAATGCGCCATGGCCGTTGTCGGGCGTCCACCGAGCTGATGGTGGCGCGCAAGCTGAAAATGAAAATGCGCCGCCGCGTTGGGCAATTCCCGCAGGCCCGCTTCGTACGATTGTTGTGCCTCGCGAAATCGCCCTAGCTCGCGCTCGCAAAAGGCGATTCCATCGATCGCCTGCACCAGGCCGGCCGTTCGTTGCGCCGAGTCAGGCATGTCGCGTAGCAAGCGGGCCGCGCTAGCAAACTGCGCGAGGCTTGCTTCCCATATCTGCTGCTCCTGCAACGTTGCCGCCAGCAGTAGCGCCGCGTCGGCTCGCTCGCCGGCCAGTGGTTCGAGCAATGCTTGCGCGGCGGCCGCGCGGTCGAGCATCGCCAGGGCCCGGGCCAGCTCGATCGTCTGCTGGGCATCGAGCGCCGCCGGGTCGGCGCGGTCGACGCGCTGCTCGAGCGCCATGATCGTGCGCGCGAGCTTTCGGCGGACCGTCGTTGGCTCCGCCCCGCGCAGCGGGCGGTTGCTCCCGGCGGCGCTCAGCCGCGCGATCACGCGATCGGCCGCCACGAGCTGCTGCCGCGCAAGCAAGTCGCTCGCTAGGACCGTCTGCTTGCCGATCAAATCGTTGATGAAAACGGCCGGCAACGCGATCGCGGCGCCCACGGCGACGGTGGTCCATATCGCAGATTCGCGAAATGACTTTGCTGGAACCGATGTGTTTTGCGATCCCGGACGCCGATGGAAGAAGCACGCGACGGCCACGCACCATGGCAATTCGACCGCCAGGCAAAGGAGCGCCCGCAGCAACGCCAGAATCCACAAGCCTGCGCTGCCGCTTTCCACGACGCTACCGACGACCGGCACGATCAGGGCGACGAGGAAGGTAGCGGCGAGACCGGTCACGGCGGCAGTCAGGGCGAGAGTCAGAGGCGACCTCGTTGCGAAACGATTTCGTACGGCGCTCGCCACGAATATGCACAAAGGCAGCGCCAGCAAGACGTGGACGACGATCAGCCGCTGCCAGCCGAAAAGAGGCGCTGCTGCCGAATCGGCGATCGCGCCGCCGAGGGCGTACCACGTTACCCCTGCCACGACGGCATAGCCGGCGATCTGGGCTAAAGTCGCGCCTCGTGCTGGAGTGATTATCTGCATTTGTTCAGACGGCCTCGACCGTGACGGCCTCGGGCCTGGCGGCAAAGCTTTCCTCGCGCGCCGTCAAGCCAGGTGATTGCGACACCTGCGCGGCGCCCGGCAATTCGACATTCAAGA
>DASZPI010000817.1:0-9285 GCA_035550355.1 Pirellulales bacterium | reverse complement strand
TCACCGCCGGACCGACGTTCATGGTTTTGCCCTCGGCGACTTGGCGAGCCAGCCACTGGCCGATCGCCGCTTGCGCGTAGCCTTCGATGATCCGCGCCCGATTGCCATCGGTGCCATGCACCAGCACCTGCACTTGCGAATCGTCGAACTGCACATTTCGGCTGAAATCCTCGCGAATGCGCACAATTGCGTCGACCTTCTTCGCCAGCATGAGCCGCTCGGCCAGCGCCATCGATGCGATCGGAGTGACATCAAAATACGGCGACAATCGGAAGCTCGCGGCCAATTCGGTCGCCTCGGACGATGAATCCTCGAGCACGATCGCCAACGGAACGTTTCTTACATCCAACGACAGGCCGTAGCCGAACAGCAGGATCAGAATCACCGGCAACACGATCCCGATGGCGATACTGCTGGGATCGCGCAGAATTTGGCGCGATTCTTTCTTCACCAACGACCAGGTGCGCTCGGCCTTAGCCCGGGTGCGGGCCTCGTGTTTGTTGGGGCCGATGCTCATGCCGCACCCTCGGCGGTCGACGGCCGATCGGCTTGTCGGGCCGCCTGCACGATCGCGACAAACGCGTCTTCCATATCGGGCTCGCGTCCTGGAACTGCCGGCGCGCGGCGGCGGATCTCGGCCGGCGTTCCCCGCGCCAGGATCTTGCCCGAATCGAGAATCACGACGCGATCGCAGTACTCGGCCTCTTCAATGAAGTGGGTGGTGATAATCACCGTCACGCCCCGATCGGCCAATTCCGAGATTCGTTGCCAGAAATCGCGCCGCGCCAGCGGGTCGGCGCCGCTGGTCGGCTCGTCGAGAAACAGAATCTCGGGTTCGTGCAGCAACGCGGCAGCCATTGCTAGACGCTGCTTGTAACCGCCGGGCAACTGGCCACTGGGCAGCGTGCGATGTTTGGATAGTTCGAATTCGTCGAGCGCCCATGCAATCCGGTCGCGCTTGCGGCTGCCGCGCAGATTGTAGGCGCTGGCAAAGAAGTCGAGATTCTCGGCCACGGTGAGCTGGCCGTAAAGCGAGAACTTTTGTGCCACGTAACCGATGCGCTCGCGCGCCGAGGCGCGAGCGCGGCGAACGTCGACCCCGGCCACGCGCAGCGTGCCGCTGGTTGCTGGCAATAGGCCGCAGAGCATGCGAAAGGTGGTGGTTTTGCCGGCGCCATTTGGGCCGAGCAAGCCGAAAATCTCGTTACGGTACACGGTAAAGCTGATGTGATCGACTGCGGTGAATTCGCCAAACTGCCGCGACAAATCGCGAACTTCGATCACCTGGACGTGCTGCGACTCGGGTTGGGGCTTGCGTCGCGGTGTGAGCTTTTCTGGTTGCTCACCAAGGTCCGCGGACTTTTCGGTGCGTTGCGCGAGCAGCACCATAAACCCATCTTCGAAGCGCGGGGCAACCCTGGCCGCCGGCCAGGCGCCGATGACGGTTTCATGTTCGGCCTGCGGCTGCTCGAGCACGACGCGCACATGCCCGCCTTGCGGAACCGCCTCGACCACTCCCGCGGCTCGGAGCAATCGTGTTTGCACGGCTCGCGCCGATTGACCATTCGCCGGCTCGACGAGGAATGATCGATCGGCAGCAAGTTGCGTAACCTCGGCGGGCGTGCCCTGGGCGAGAATCTGCCCCTGATACAACACGACCGATTGGCTGCAGCGCTCGGCCTCGTCGAGATACGACGTCGCGACCAATGCTGTGATCTTTTGCTCGTTCACCAGGTGCAGGATGATCTCCCACAGCTCGCGTCGCGAAAGAGGATCGACTCCCACGGTCGGCTCGTCGAGCAGCAACAGGTCGGGCGATCGCACCAGGGCGCACGCCAGGCCGAGCTTTTGTTTCATGCCGCCCGATAATTGACCCGCCAGACGGTTTACAAAAGGGCCCAGCGCCGTCATCTGCATCAGTTGGTCGTAACGCGCGCGCCGCTGCGCCGCAGGCACTCCGTGCAAGTCGGCGTACAGGTCGAGGTTCTCTTGCACGGTGAGATCCTCGTAGAGGCCGAATCGTTGGGGCATGTAGCCAAGGCGGTTCTGCACCGCTTGCGGCTGGCGTCGAACGTCGATCCCCAGCACCTGCAAATCGCCCGAATCGGGAGTCATCAGTCCGGCAATCAACCGGATGAGCGTTGTCTTGCCGGCGCCATCGGGTCCGACGAGCGCGGTCAAGGAACCGCGCTCGGCGCTCCACGACAAGCCGCACAATGCTTCGACACATTCGCCCGTTTCGCGGCGAAACGTCTTATGCAATTCATGGCAGACAATGGCGGCGGCGGAATCGGCGGTCATCACAATCGATCGCGGCGGGATGTCACACGCCAATGTCCTCGTTCCACAACTGCGGCTTCGCGGCGATGAACGCTCGCATTAGCTCGAAGCACTCCGCGTCGTCGATAATCTCGAGCTGCACACCGCGTGAACGGACATAGGCTTCGGGTCCCTGGAAGGTGCGGTTCTCGCCGATCACGATCCGCGGAATCTTGTATAGCAGCGCGGTGCCGCTGCACATGTCGCAGGGAGATAAGGTTGAATAGAGCACCGACCTGGCGTAATCGCGGGCCGTCAATCGGCCGGCATTTTCCAGGCAGTCCATTTCGGCGTGCAAGATGGCGCTGCCGCGCTGCACTCGACGGTTGTGCCCCCGGCCCACGATCGTGCCGTCGATCACGAGCACCGAGCCGATCGGGATGCCGCCTTCGCTCAGCCCTTGCTGCGCTTCCTCGATCGCAGCGCGTAAGAACGAGTCCATGATCGGGTTTCCTCCATGAAGTTACGCGTACCGCGGTATCGACGCCGCAGGCAGCGGTTCACGCGAGCGCTTTTTGCACCGCCGCGCGTGTTTTTTCCAGGCCGGTACGTGCCACGGTCAGCGCATCCTGCTGCCAATAGGCTCGGTTGAACAGCTCCAGCGACAGCATACCTGAAAACCCGTTGTCGCGCAGCGTGCGGAAGATTTCGCCCAGCGGGGCAACGCCGTCGCCCGGGTAAACGCGATCGGCATCGGTCAGTTGTTCGCGCGCCGGCGCAGCAGGATAATCGTTGACATGAAAGCAATGGATTGCCTGACCTGCGACCAGGCGCAATCCCTCGAACCCTGAGCCGCCCCGATACAGGTGATACACATCGGGTAGCAGGCATGCCCGCGGATGGCGACTTTCGAAGGCGACGAACATCGACTCGCTCAGGCAGCCCAGCGTCGTCGAGTGCCCCCACACCTCGACCTGCGGCGACACGCCGAGCGAATCGCCCAGTTCGCACAGGGCCCGGTAACGCTCGGCAGCGTGGTGCAAGTTGAAGTTCGTTTCCTTGGTTGCGCCGGTCGGCGGAGCGGCGATGTATTTGCCCCCAAGCTCGGCAATCACGCTCATGTCGCGTTTAGCCTGTTCCATGCCCTTCGCTCGGCGCTGATCGTCCTCGACGATCCATTCCGCAAACGCGATCGCGCTGGCGACCACCAGGCCCAGGTCGTCGATACGCTTGCGCAGCTCTTTGAGCGTGCCGCCCGATTGCAGGTATTGCTCGATCTCGCGCAACCACGGTTCGATGCCTTGGTAGCCCGCTTTTGCCGTGACTTCGATTTGGTCGACGATACCGAGATTCTGACCACGAATGGTGCTGGTGTTCAGCGAGTAGCCGAACGGTTCGGCCGCGCGGGCGGTGCTCGGTGCGGCTGCTGGCGCGACGTTCGGTAACGAAGACACGGCGGCAGCTCCTAGCAGGGTGGCAGTGCGGACAAGTGCTTCGCGACGTTCCATAAGGCAGGGTCTGAAAAAATTGGTCAGCTGATGAAAAAAGACGCGTGCTTCGCAGATCAAAGGCCGGGAATCAATTGCTCGGCATTGCCGTGATAGAACTTCTCCAGCACCTCGGGCGGTAAATGGGCGCCGAGCAGACGCACCCATTGTCGGTCGGCGAAGCACCGTGGTAATGCACATTGATCACCCGGTGCTTCGAGCGGGAGATCGGCGCCGCTTCCTGGGCAACGACGCCAGTGCCGCACAGACGCGCGACCACGAGTGCTCCCGCGACCATCCAAAGAGCTGAGATCACGGTTTAGAATCCTGGCGGTCCGAGAGCGTGCTTTTGACTTCGTCCCAATCTGCGCGGCGCTTGTTGTCCCAGATTCGCACGTCGTCAATCAGCAAGGTGGCGCGCTTCACCATGCCGAAGCCGATCCGATTTTTTGCGGCATCGGCAACGGTCGATGTGGCCAACAGCGTTTGCCCGTCCACCTGGGCAACCAGGTCGTTCCCGTTAATCTCGAGCAGCACGTCGTGCCACGAACCCACGTCGCAGTCGATGGGTACGGCCGCCAGTTCTTCGGTGCGGAAGAACGTCGGGTCGGCCAACTGTTCGGCCGTAGGCGCTGGCAGCGGCTGCTTGGCAAGCCGGGCGGCTTTCATCGCCTCGCCGACGGCGTGCTTCGACGCCGGCCCGCCACGCTTCTGGTCCCATCCCATGCTCTCGGGCGTTAGCGAGAACCGCACCAGATGCGTGTTGCCACGGAACAATTCGCTATAGCCATCCACGCCGACGAACAGATTGGCTGGTTGCAGGAACTTGACTTTGAATGCAATCGTCAGGTCGTGCGCCTCGATCGCGAACACACCGTGGGTCGACGATGGCTGCCCGGCCTGCGAAGTCGCTTGCAGCGCGCCGGCGGCAATAGCAAACGCATTGGGCGTTCTGGGGCTGCGAAAACTGGCAGGAATTCCCGCCGTCGAAAAGTCCTCAGAAACCAGCAGCTTGCCGGCAGTCGTCATCACAGGTTGCAGTTCAAAGCCCCCGGCGGGACCCGCAACCGAGGCAAACCCTATGCAGAAGTAAAGAAGTGGTTTCATTTTTGGACGCCGCGAGACGTTGCTTGCACAGGACGATCCATAGCCCGTGTCACGCTAACCGCTGCCGCAGCCAAAATCCAGCTTCTGGCATGCTAGCAGCTTGCAACCGTAGGCGACCTCGGGTTGCCGCGTAAACCGAATGCGGTTACGTTTCCCGCTCGTTTCGGGGCTCCAAGGCGGACGCGAAGCAAGGATGCGACGCGATGTTGTCACTGTTTGGTTCTTTGCCGCCGCGCGGCAAGCGGTTCTGCGACGGATTGTCGCGTCGCAGTTTTCTGCGGATCGGCTCGCTCGGCTTCGGCGGTGCGGCCCTGAGCCTGGCCGACGTGCTGCGACTCGAAGCACGCGCCGCCACCAGCCCGCCGCGCCATAAAGCGGTCATCAACGTGTTCCTCGGCGGCGGCCCGTCGCACCAGGATATGTGGGATATCAAGACCGAGGCCCCGTCTGAAATACGCGGCGAGTTCTCGCCCATCGCCACGGCCGTCCCCGGCGTGCAGATCGGCGAATGCTTTCCCCGCATCGCAGCAAAGCTCGATCGATTCGCGATCATTCGCTCGATCGTCGGCTCCAAAGGCTCGCACGATGCCGAGCAATGCACCACCGGCTGGTCGCGCGAATCGCTCGAAAGCGTCGGCGGCCGACCCAGCCTTGGCTCCGTTTTGTCGCGCCTCTGCGGACCGGTCGAGCCGTCCGTGCCCCCGTTCGTCCGCCTCACCGCGCCCACCGGGCACATGCAATGGTCGAACACCGGTACCCCCGGTTTCCTCGGCCCGGCCCATGCCGCTTTTCGTCCCGATGGCGAAGCCATGTCGAACATGCGGCTCAATGGCATGTCGCTCGATCGATTGTCCGATCGTCGCCATCTGTTGGCCAGCTTCGACGCCTTGCGACACGAGATGGACCAATCCGGCACCATGCGCGCCAAAGACGCCTTCGATGCCGCAGCCTTCGACATCCTCACCAGCAGCAAGCTGGTCGACGCCCTCGACCTGTCGAAAGAAGACCCGCGCGTCCGGGCGCGCTACGGCGACGGTAAACCGTTCCGCTTTCAATACGACGGCGCTCCGACCGAAAACGAGCACCTGTTGCTCGCTCGTCGGCTGGTCGAAGCCGGCGTGCGCTGCGTCACGCTCAGCTACGGCCGCTGGGACAGCCACGAAAACAACTTCGATCTGATCCGCGATCATGGCGGCAAGCTCGATCAATGCCTCAGCGCCCTGGTCGAAGACCTCGAAGAGCGCGGCATGCTCGACGACGTCACCGTGATCGCCTGGGGCGAGTTCGGTCGCACGCCACGCGTAAACTCCAAAGGCGGCCGCGATCATTGGCCCGCCGTCAGCTCGGCAATCCTTGCCGGCGGCCGGATGCGCACTGGCCAGGCCATCGGTTCGACCAACCGCCTCGGCGAAGTGCCCAACGATCGCCCCGTCCACTTTCATGAAGTCTTCGCCACGCTGTATCACAACCTGGGCATCGACCCGGCCACCACCACGCTCGTCGATCCCTCGGGTCGACCGCAGTTCTTGGTCGAAAAACCGCCAATGCGCGAGCTGGTTTAGCTGCGCGAACTGGTGTAGCCCCCCGCCATTCCCGCCCTCGTAACGGTTCGCCGCCCTTGGCGCCTGGGTACAAACTCGCCGGCGCGCCAAGCGTGTTGGTCGCCGACCGCCCCGCGCCAACGGCCGACTTTGTACCCTACCTATGGACACGGGGGTAACGGGTACAAATTCGCGCTTCGTCTCAAACGCGCGCAGCTCGTCGCGCCGCGCGCAGATGGGTACAAAGTCACGCATCATTCACCGCTTGCGGCGCGCGGGATGCGTCGCCTTGGCGCGGCGGTCGCTGCCCAGCACGGTTCGCAGCCGGCCGAGCACGCGCCTCCGCAGCGGCCCGTCGGGAATGACCGACGCAATGACTTCGCCAATCCCGGCGAACAGGTTCTTCATGTCGTCGGCGCCCAAGGTCTTGGGCGGGCGCAGGCGAAAATCGTCGGGGCTCAACCGTTCCAGCATCCACGCGCTGGCCCGCCAGCTCTTGCCGCCGGCAGCGCGAATTTGCTGCAAGTGCACCAGCTCGCGATTCATCTCGGCATGCCGAATCATCTCGGCGAATGCCTTGTCACGCCGCGCGGCCAATCGAACGGCGGCCGGCGTAATGCCCACGAACCGCGCCGCCTTCCGCGCGCTGCAACCGGTCGAAACCAAGGCGCAGAACAACCGACGATTGTCGTCGTCCAACCTGCGCGGCCTGCCAATTCGCGCCACTCCGTTCGCCCCCGCGCCTAAGTATTGAGGTCCGCATTTCGCTCCACAGACCGTATCAAAACGCCTGGCCTACTTTCCAGCGCGAATTGCATTCCGACCCGCGCAGCATTGCCATCGTATCCGAGGACGTCCGCTTCAATGGTGTTGCGTCGATCGTGCCCTACGAGCCGACGGGCGCTAGCCCGCGGTTGAGCGCATGAAACCGCGCGCCAGCCTGGCGGGCGACCTTCTCCCGGCCCGAAGCAGGCCATCATTCTCCAGGGATCGCGCGGAGCGGCGTTTTGTGCATTGCCCAAGAATTTGCGCGCCTTGCACGATGTACAATGAAATTCAACACTCGTTAGGCCGAGTGGCGTAGCTGTGCTCACCGATCGAATGACCGACCGCAGTCGACGTGTCCTAGCGATCGCTGACCGCGAGGCGAAACGGCGAAGCTCCGTCTCGATCGAGCCAGAACACCTACTTCTTGCGTTGGCCGTCGAAGGCGCTGGCGTCGCTGCGAACGTTCTGCGCATTTTCGACGCAACGGCCGATCGAATCGCAATGGAGTTGCCCGTCTGCTCCGAAATGCCGATCCCTTCGGAGTCGCTACCATTAGCCGCGATGACCGAGAAGGCGATATCCATAGCTCGCGACCGAGCCATTGAACTAAAACATAATTACATTGGAACAGAGCACTTGGTCATGGGTACCACGTCAGTTGCCGAAAAAGCATCGTCAGACCTTATGCGTCGCCTCGGGCTAACCGCTTGCGACGTTCGTCGTGTGACCTACCAACTTCTTGGCCACGAGCCATAGTCAGGCGGGAACATAAAACGTGTCAGGAACCTAAACAAGATTCGGTGCCTGGCGTCCGTTACGCTTCGGGCGGGTGAGGCGGCAAGTTCGGCCGTAGGAGGTTGCGGATGGGACCCGACGAACGAACGATCCGCGGGGTGCACTCGACCTGGATCGATGCCGTCAACGCCGGCGATCTCGTCGGCTTGCTCGGCTTGATGGCCGGCGATGTCGTGTTTCTCAGTCCCGGCCAAGCACCGGTCGGCCGCGATGGGTTTTCGCTCGGCTTCTCAACCGCCCACGAACAGGCTCGCATCCATTGCATCAGCGAGCTGGAAGACGTCGTGCTCGTCGGCGAAGTCGGCTACACGCTGAGCCGTGACTCGTTATCGGTGACCCCGCGCTCCGGCGGAGAAACGATCCAGCTCGCCGGTCATCGGATCACGGTGTACCGCAAACAACCCGACGGCCGCTGGCTCGTGGCGCGCGATGCCCACACGTTGACCCCGGTGGCGAAGCTGGGGCCCTGAGATGCGAGAAGCATCAACGGCGAAGCACAAAAAGCTGCCAGGAACCTAAAGGCAGGGAAGCATAAAACTTGGATTAGGTTCCTGACATGACTGATGCCCGTTGCCGGTGCATGGTCGTTCGTTCCGTCGATCTACGTTACATTGCTGATCGCTCGGTCAGGCGACGAGCGGGCGGCTGAGCTCGTTCTTTTGATCCGTCAAGCGGCCGTGTTTTGCTTCCATCACTCCAACCAGAAAGCTGCGCATGAAATACATGCTCACTTGGACCGAGCGTCCGCAAGGTTCGCCGATCGAATACGAAAACGCCCAGAAGCGCATTCTGGAAGTGTTCACGCAGTGGAAGGCGCCGGCGAACTTCAAGATCGAGCTGTTCGTAATTCGAGTCGGCGACTGGGGCGGGTACATGATGCTCGATTGCGACGATCCGCTGGCCGTGCACAAGTTCTGCTCGATGCTGCCGGCGTTTGTGTTCGAGGCGCGGCCGGTGGTACCGGTGATGGACGCCGTCCGCGTCGAGCTCGAGGCGATTGCCTTTCGTGATGGGCTGAAAGGCAAGTGAGCTTGGAGAGCGAGCTGCGAGGCAGGCGACTATTGCGAGTCGTCGTCGGCCAGATCGCGCACTACGGCTTCGATCCCCGCAACGACGCGCGCCAGGCGCTCGAAGTTGAGCTTGTCGGGCGTGTCGTTCGCGCGGTGGTAGTAAGGATACCGAAACAGCGCCGTGTCGGTCAGCATGACCGCCTGGTAGCCAGCCTGCCAGAACGACCAATGGTCGGACCAGCCCACGCCTTCGATGTCGCCGGGGACCGCGCCCCCTTCGGAAGGAAACATGGCATGCGCGCGAAACGCACCCAGCAC
>DASZPI010000816.1:0-2707 GCA_035550355.1 Pirellulales bacterium | reverse complement strand
CAGTTTCACTCCTGTGGGTCGATCGTCGGCAGAAGTGATGCACTCGCCAAAGTCCTGGAACAGATTGACCTCGTTGCCCCTACAAGAGCCAGCGTGTTGATTCTCGGCGAGTCAGGTACGGGCAAGGAACTCGTAGCACGTGCTATTCATCAGCGGAGCACGCGCAAAGAGCGGCCGCTGGTCAAAGTCAATTGTGCCGCGGTGCCGCGCGAGCTCTTCGAAAGCGAATTCTTCGGCCATACCGTCGGCTCGTTTACGGGGGCTCTTCGCGACCGCGTTGGTCGCTTTCAGCTTGCCGATGGTGGCACGCTGTTTCTGGACGAGGTGGGAGACATTCCGCTTGACGCGCAGGGCAAGTTACTTCATGCGTTGCAAGACGGGCGGTTTGAACGTGTCGGCGAGGATGAGACGCGAAAAGTCGATGTCCGGGTCATTGCCGCAACAAATCGCGACTTGCAAGCCGACATCGTCGCCGGTCGGTTTCGACAGGACCTGTTTTTCCGCCTCAGCGTGTTTCCTATTCACGTGCTTCCGCTACGAGACAGACCCGATGACATTCCACTGTTGACTCAGCACTTCCTTAAGAGAGCGTGCGCGGAGATGCGTCGTCCGCTACCAGAGCTATCCGCCGATGCCGTTGACCAACTCGTTCAGTATTCCTGGCCCGGCAATGTGCGCGAGCTGCAAAACGTTATCGAACGAGCGGTTATTAACGCCCACGACGGTAGATTGACATTCGGCGGTCTGTTCCGCCAGAAATCCGCAGTGGGTCAAATACCGTCACGAGAACCGAGATTCAAAACCGTGCCGACAGGTGCCGTGCTCTCGCGGAGCGATCTGCTGCGATTGGAGAAGGAGAACCTGGAAGGTGCGCTCGCCGCTGCCAACGGCAAGATCTACGGTCCGCGTGGCGCCGCGGAGCTTCTTGGTATGCGGCCCACCACGTTAGCCTCGCGCATGCGCACGCTCGGCATTCGCAAGCCGCGATAACGTCGCCATCACGCCTCGACCAGGGACCGCAGCCGCTCGAGGTTGATCACGTCGAGCTCGACGCCGTCTTTCTGGCCCTTGGGCGTTTCCAGGTACATCGGCACCTTGCGAAAACGCGGATCGTTCAGGAGAAAGCGAAACGGCTCGAGGCCCAGGTGCCCCTCGCCGATCTGTTCGTGCCGATCGACGCGCGAGCCCAGTTCGCGCTTGCTGTCGTTGAGGTGAAAGGCTTTGACCCGGTCGACCCCGACCGTCTTGTCGAGCGCGGTCAGGGTCTCGGTGTAATCCTTTTCCGTGCCCAGCGGGTAGCCGGCGGCCAGTGTGTGGCAAGTGTCGATGCACACGCCCAGCCTGTCAGGGTCGCGCACGCCGTCGATGATCGTGGCCAAATGCTCGAACTCCCAGCCCAGGTTCGAACCCTGCCCGGCCGTGTTCTCGAGCAGACACTGGCTCGTGACGTCGGGCGTCTGTGCGTGTACTTCGTCGAGGGCTTGAACGATCCGCTTCAGGCCCGCGGCATCGTCCGAGGTCGTGGAAGCGCCGGGGTGCGTGACGACGTAGGGAATGCCCAGCAGGTGGGCGCGGCGTAGCTCCTCGGCAAAAGCGTCGATCGATTTCTGCCACAGCGTATCGTCCGGGCTGGCCAGGTTGATCAGATACGAATCGTGCGCGATGGGGTGCGTGATCTTCAATTCGCGCAAAGCGTCGCGAAACCGCGCGACGTCGTCGGCGGTGATGGGCTTGGCCCGCCATTGATTGTTGTTCTTTGTGAACAACTGCACGCAATCGCAACCGCAGCGCGCGGCAATCTCGACGGCCTTGTAATAGCCGCCGGCAATCGACATATGGGCACCCAGAATCGGCATGTGGCGAGGGTAGCAGCTAACCGCCACGGCGCGGAGGGGTTATACCCCTAGTCGCGACGCGTGCGGTCCGCCTCCGGCAGGATCCACTTCGGCGCCGGCACCGCCGATAAGCGCGCCACGAGAAGCAGCACGCCGGCCACCATGACCAGGATCGGCACTTCGGCATTCACCGGCAGCCGCTCGGTCTGCCGCAACACCGACAGGCAGCTGGCAATGATCAGGAACGGGCCGAGCACGATCGTGACCTTGTCGACCCCGCCAATCCCGAGGGTCAGCATCCCGGCGACGGCCAACCCAAGTGTCCACACCCAGTCAATAGCTGGCGCAATGCCTAGCGTCGTCAACAACCAGCCCGCCCCCAAAGTAATGAGCAAGATCGGCAGAACGACGCCGAGTTTGTCGGTGAGCATGTTGGGCCCGTGAGATTCGTGAAGTGGAGGTTCAACCGCCGCGTGGTGTTGTAGTAACTCCGTCCTCGCCGCCCGTCAATTGGCTGCAGGAAGTCAAGGCGCCCTGCTGCGAGGGTAACAGCTAACCGCCACGGCGCGGAGGGGCGGGAACGGCGCTAATCGTGTCGAAACGTCGATGTCCTGCGGCGGCTAAGAGCACGAGCCAGGCGCCGTGCTTTTCCGGCGCAAGCAGATCAGCATACCCGCGACACGGCTATGACGCGCGACGCCTTATCGAGCTTTCGAAACCGGTTCGAGCGAGTCGGGCTTGGCCGTTGATTCGGCGTGCGACGACTTGTGCTCGGCCAGAAACGCGTTGACCGCTTGGATATAGCGGCGACCGGCTGCCGTGCGCGGCTTCACCAGGTTGTAGTACGCGATGTAGTAGAGGGCCATGATGCC
>DASZPI010000815.1:0-1680 GCA_035550355.1 Pirellulales bacterium | reverse complement strand
AATGGTGGGGCGCGCTGTACGACGAATCGCGGCGCAAAAAAATGCTCGCCGCGCCCGACATCGATGCCGTTGCCAAGACGATCCATCACGACGACTGGAACGACTACCGGATCGTCGCCCAGGGGCGCCGCGTGCAACTGTGGATCGACGGCCAGCCCACGGTCGACTACACCGAGCCCGACGAATCGATCGAGCAGCAAGGCTACATCGCGTTGCAAATCCACGGCGGCCCGCCCAGCCAGGCCTGGTACAAGGACATCGCGATTCGTGTGCTGGATCGTGCGGAATGAGTGAGATCGCACCGCCGAGCCCCGAGCTCAAGCGACCGAAGTTCCTGTACTTCGACCTCGGGAATGTGCTGTTGTTCTTCAGCCACCGGCTTGCTGCCGAGCAAATGGCCACGGTCTGCAACGCTGCGGCCGAGCGCATGTGGCAACTGGTGTTCGACGGCGGCTTGAATCACCAGCTCGACGGCGGCACGTTGACCACGCGCGGCTTTTACGACGCACTTTGTCAGGAGTTCGCCTGCCAGCCTGATTACGCCGCACTGTGCACCGCGGGCTCCGACATCTTCAAGCCAAACGTTTCGATGCTCGCGGTCGTGGCAGCGCTTTCCATGGCAGGCCAGCCGATTGGGATCTTATCGAACACCAGCGATCTGCATTGGCAGTTCATCACCGACGGACGCTACGCACTGATTCCCGAAGCCTTCGATCGCGTCGTGCTCAGCTTCGAGCACCGCGCCATGAAGCCTGGGCCCGAAATTTTTCGGATTGCCGCGGCCGAGGCAGGCGTCGCTCCCGACGAGGTGTTTTACGTCGACGATATTCCGGCGAACGTCGAGGGGGCCCGGGCCGCAGGCTTCGACGCCGTGCTGTACACTAGCGCGGCCGATTATGTGTACGAATTGCGTCGCCGGGGGATTCGGATCAATTTTTGATCCGCCGCGCGACCTCTAAAAACGGCGGCTCTTGCGGTTCGTCGCCAGCGAGGCGATCGTGCGTTCGCGGCGGCATACGGTTCCACGGGCCTTGCACGTGATAAGCGGTGGCTGTGGCGGCCGCCAGCAACGCGAGACCCAGTAATCCCGCCGCTGCAACCACCGCGCGGTGTGTCGCCATCCTTGGCATTCTCCGGGGTCAATGAAATCGAAGGGCGGGATTATAGGAAGGTCCGTGTCGCGCGCTAACCGCAATCGCGGCCTTGCGCCGTAGGCACTTAGCGCCCCATTTTGCGCAGGCGCTCGACGGCCTCGCTTACCGCAACGATCGCCGCCTCCACTTCGCTCGCCGTATTAAACCGGCCAAGGCCAAAGCGCAAGCTCGCGCGCGTCAGGTCGTCGCCGATCCCCAGCGCCCGCAGCACGTGGCTGGGCTCGGGGTCGGCACTGGTGCAGGCGCTGCCCGAGCTCACGGCAAGCGTTTTCATCGCCATCATCAGCGCCTCGCCATCGACCCCGGCAAAGCTGACGTTCAGATTTCCCGGCAGTCGCAGCCCGGGCCGGTCGAGCGCTGGCCCGTTGAGCGAAACGCCGTCGAGCGCCTCGACAAGCCCGCGGTACAGT
Organism: Pirellulales bacterium; assembly: GCA_035550355.1. Lineage (GTDB taxonomy): Bacteria > Planctomycetota > Planctomycetia > Pirellulales > PNKZ01 > DATAXP01. Next base: position 116 of record DASZPI010000815.1, on the reverse strand, counting down.
CGATCGCGCAACTGCGCCAACCGCGGCATCTCGGTTTGCAGTTCCGCGGCGCAGAGTTCGATCGCCCGTGCGAAGCCGACGATCCCCGGTACGTTCAGCGTGCCACTGCGCAGGCC
>DASZPI010000814.1:0-2095 GCA_035550355.1 Pirellulales bacterium | reverse complement strand
AGTGCCCGACGCGGATGGGAAAGTGCTCGACGCATTTGCACCTTGACCGCGGGCTTGGCGCCGTCACCAGGGATAAAAGAACATCGGCTGCGGTTTCTTGCTCACCGCCAGCGGTTCGGCTAAACGCTCGGGGCGCGCGAGGTGCCAATGAAAATCGCCGCGCCGCCCTTGGCAATCGACGATTTCGACCGTGCCTAGGAGCATGCCCACGGGCAACTCGCCCCGCGCCGCCCCGGCCTGTGCCCAGGCGCCGTCGTCGTCGGCCGCAATGCGGCTGGCGTACAAGTAAATCCGGCCGCGTCGGCGCGTCGGCAACGAGCGGTACTCGATCGTTTTCTCGCCGCGCAGAATCAGCTCGATGTACGGCTGACGAATGCTCAGGGCGATCATTCGTTCGGTCGGCTCGACGGCGGCGAACCGCTGGAACTGCGGCACCGGAAACAGCTCGTTGAAGCGCGACGACCGAAGACTCAATCGACTTCCGTGAGCAAGTTGGCCGTGATGTAGTCGAGAATGTCGCGAATGCTGATCACGCCGGTGAGCTGGCCGTGCGTGGTGATCGGCATGTGGCGATACCCGCCGCTGTCCATCTTCGACAGCGCTTGGGCGATCTGGGCGGAGGCTTCGATCGTCTCGGGACGCGGGGTCATGAACTCCGAGATCGGCCGGTCGCGGAGCGCCTGCCACTCGGTGTTCAGCCGCAAGAGCGCGTCGCGCTCGCTGAAGATGCCGGCGACCTTCTCCTGCTCGACGATTAGCACGCAACCGATCGATTGCCCCACAAGCAGGTCGAGCACTTCAGCCACCGGCTCGTGCGGGGGCACCACGACCGGCTGGCGCGGAGCGAGCATCGACACCCGATCGCGCAGCAGCTTTTGCTCGAGCCCCGAGCGCGGCGACGGTGCCGATAAAAACTCGAGCGACGTCTGGCATTGCATGCACTGATCGGCCCCTTCGATGTTCTCTTCGCCACATGCGGGACACTTGACCATGGTGGCCTCCCGTTTAAAGCGGAAAGCAGAAAGCCGAAAGCGGAGCAACGAGCCCGCTTTCCGCTTTCGGCTTTCGGCCCGATGTCATTCTACCGTCCACGTGTCTCCCGAGGCGAACAAGGCGTTCAGATCGGCTGGCTTGCCGCGAGTTTTGGCCTCGACCAATTGTGCGTTCAACAGCTCGTCGTAGCGCGGCCGGTCGACGTCGCGAAATACGCCGATCGGCTCCGGGAACTCAGGCCAGCGCATGCGGCTCAACAAGTATGCCAGGCTCGGCTCGGTCAGACGCTCGTCGTGGAACAGCAGGTCGTCTTCGCGAATCCCATCGCCAAGCTGCACCACCTCGGGATTCATGCCGTTAAGGCGAATGCCCTTGTCGCGCGCCTTGCCGAAGATCAGCGGCTTGCCGTGTTCCAGTTCGATCGTCATCTCGAGCTTTTTTTCGCGATCGGTGGCGTAGTCGAACGCGCCGTCGTTGAACACGGTGCAGTTCTGGTACACCTCGACGAAGCTTGTGCCGCTGTGCTCGGCGGCGCGCTTCAGCACCATGGCCAGGTGCTTGATGTTGGTGTCGATGGTGCGTGCGACGAACGTCGCCTCGCAACCAACGGCAACCGACAGCGGATAGATCGGATTGTCGATCGTGCCGGCCGGCGTGCTCTTGGTGACCTTGCCCAGGGGCGACGTGGGCGAGTACTGCCCCTTCGTCAGGCCGTAAATCTGGTTGTTGAACAGCACGATGTTGATATCGAGGTTGCGGCGGATGCAGTGCATCAAATGGTTGCCGCCGATCGACAGCGCATCGCCGTCGCCGGTGATCACCCACACCGATAAATCGGGACGGCACGCCTTGAGCCCCGTGGCCACGGCCGGGGCGCGGCCGTGAATCGAGTGAATGCCGTACGTGTTCATGTAGTACGGAAACCGGCTCGAGCAGCCGATGCCCGAGACGAACACGGTGCGCTCGGGGGGCACGCCCAGCGTGGGCAGCACCTTCTTCATTTGCGCCAGGATCGAGTAGTCGCCGCAGCCCGGGCACCAGCGCACATCCTGGTCGCTGGCGAAATCGTTGGGGCTGAGCAACGGCAATGCGGTGTCGACGG
>DASZPI010000813.1:0-10616 GCA_035550355.1 Pirellulales bacterium | reverse complement strand
CCCGAGACCAGGTCGGCGATGGCTTCGCTGGCCGCAGCCATCGACCCCGCCGCCGCGACCACGCAACTGCCCGGGCACTTGGCCTCGAGCAACCGGTCGGCGTCGCCGGCGAGCCATTGCCAATCGGTCAACTCGCCGGTCAGATCCAGCGGTTGTTCGAGCGGAATATTGAGCTGCCGGCGCAGATCGAGCAGCGCGGTCTGATAGTTCGCCTCGGCCAGCTCGGCCTGCGTTTGGGTCGATTGCGAATCGATCCGCACGATGGCGACATCGGCGCCTGAAACGTGCCCTGCTTCGAGCTGGCGCTGCGAGGTGGCCAATAGCTCCTGGTTCAAATCGGCATTCTGCCGCACCAAGTCGCGAATGCCGCGTTGATACAACGCGGTGAAATACAATCGCTCGGTCTGGGCAACATTCAGCAGCTCGGCCTGCAAGATATTCCAGCGCACCGAGGTCAGAGCCGCCATGCCGATCTCTTCGCGCCGCCGCTGCTGATGCGCAAGCTGGATCGTCTGCATGACCAACACGTATTGGTAAATCGTGTCGTGCACCGTATCGGCTTTTTGCGACTGGATGGGAGTCGCCTGGACCTGGATGTACGGATTGAACGGATAGGTGCGTGCCACGCCGAGCGCGCCGAGACTGACCCCCTCGTTTTGCCTTAGCACGGTGAGATCGGGGTTCTGCAGCAGCCCGGTTTCGATTGCGTCGAACAGCGAGAGCCGCAACATTGGCGATTCGTTGGGCGCATGCGCCGGCTGGGCGGCCCCCGGGTCGATCGCCTCGTTCTCGATCAACAGCGCTGCCCGCACCGGGGGCAGCGGGGTGATTTCTTGCGTTGCGCTCGTCTGTTCGATCGTTGGCTCAGCAGGTAGCTGGGATGGCTCAGCGGCGGCTTCGATCGCCGGTTCGACAAGCCCCACGGAAGATCGCTCGACCGGTGGTCGTATGGGCACCTGCTGGCAGCCGATACTGGCAACCACCAGCGCAGCCGCAAGCGTGCGCATCGCATGCCGTCTCATGGTCCACGACCCGAGCATCGACCGTCCCTGAAATCGAATGCCGTTAGGAGTGCGACGACTCCGTCGTCGGTATGTTCGGCAAAATCGTCAGGCTTTCAGCAGCTTGCCTGGATTACATTCGCGATGCTAGCGGTGCATCGCCCGTCTCTTCATGCCGATTCGGCAGCCGAGTGTGGCCAAAGGCGAGATAGATCGGTGGCAGCAAAAACAGATTGAGCACGACGGAGGTCGTAAGTCCGCCCAGGATTACCGCCGCCATTGGATATTCGATCTCGTGCCCCGGCAGATTGCCGCCGACCACGAGCGGAACCAGGGCCAAACCGGTGGCCAGGGCGGTCATCAGAATCGGGCTCAGGCGTTCCTGCGAGCCGCGCAGCACCAGCGCCGCGCCGAACGGCTCGCCCTCCTCTTCTTCTAAGTGCTTGTAATGGCTTACCAGCATGATGCCGTTGCGGGCCGCGATGCCCAGCACCGTGACAAAGCCCACAAGCGAACCCAGCGACAACACCCCTCCTTGCAGCACCGCCGCCACGACGCCACCGACCAACGCAAAGGGGACCGTCAGAAACACCAGCCACGTGGTGCGCCACGAGCCAAAGTCGACCTGCAACAAAAGCACGATGCCGACGACCGACAGTGTGGCCAAGGCCATCAGTCGTGTGTGCGAGGCTTGCAAGGCGGCGTACTCGCCGAGGAATTCGGGATGGTAGCCTCGCGGGAACTCGAGTTTGCTGACCACCTGTTCGATTTCGCGCGCCACCGAGCCCAGGTCGCGGCCGCGCACGTTGCAGGTCACATCGAGCCTGCGGCTCGCGCGTTCGCGCTTGATCTCGTTGGGTGCCGGCGCGATGTACAGGTCGGCCACGTCGCCCAACAGCGCATGTCCGCCCATCGGCAGGTCGATCGGTACGTCGCGCAGCGCAGCCAGATCGCTGCGCACCGTCTCGACGCCGCGGACCGTCACGTCGTAGCTCTTTTGGTCCTGGTACACCTCGCCGACCTTGCGCCCATTGACGAGCGTGCCGACCACCCGTCGCACCTGGCCTGACGAGAGGCCGAAGCGCGACATCGCTTCGCTGCGCGGCTCGACGATCACCTGCGGCACGAGCACCTGCGCTTCGACTTTCAGGTCGGCGACCCCCGGGATGTCGGCGATCGAATGCTTAATTTCGTCGCCCAACCGCCGCAGCTCGGCCATGTCGCTGCCGAACGTGCGCACCACGATCGCGCCACTGGCGCCGGTCAGCACCTCCTTGATGCGTTCCTTCAGGTACGTGAGCACGTCGCGATACAGCCCGGGATAGCCATCGACGACTTGCTGGATCTTGGCAAGCGTTGCGGGTAAATCGACCTCGGGCTCGACACTGATCCACAGCTCGGTGAAGTTCGGACCGACCACTTCGTCGGCCACCTCGGCGCGGCCAATGTGCGAGCCGAAATTCCGCACACCCGGGATGGCGCGCAGCTCGCGACTGGCCTGCACCGTGATGCGGCGCATGGCGTCGAGCGATGCCCCGGGTTTTTCGACCCAGTGCATCAGAAAGTCGGTCTCTTGAAAGTTGGGCAGGAACTCGGTGCCGAGCCGCGTGAAGGCGACGGCGCTGGCGACGAAGGTGACGGCGACCGCTGCGACCGCCAGCCGCGGATGGTTGAGCAGCGGCGGCAACATGCGGCCATACGCGGCCTTGGCCCAGCGCGCGACGAACGGTTCGCGGTGCTTAAGGCCCGAGCGCGGCAGCAGCATCAGCGACAACGCCGGTGTAACGGTCAACGCCACGACCAGCGAGGCCAGAATGGCCAGGATGTACGCAATTGCCAGCGGTCGAAAAAACGCTCCCGAAACACCTTCGAGAAACAACACCGGCACGAACACCAGCATCACGATCAGGCTGGCGTAGACCACGGCGCTGCGCACCTCGAGCGACGCCGCCAACACAACGCGGAACGCCGGCAACGGCTCGGGCAAGGCTCGATTCTGCCGCAGGCGGCGCACGATGTTCTCGACGTCGATAATCGCGTCGTCCACCACTTCGCCCAAGGCAATCACCAGCCCGGCCAACACCATCGTGTTGATCGTGCCGCCACGAAAATGCAGCACCAGGCCCGCAGCCACCAGCGACAACGGGATCGCCGTGAGGCTGATGAACGCCGTGCGCCAGTCGGCCAGAAACATCACCAAGATCACCACCACCAGCCCGCAGCCGACGAGCATTGCGTGCGACAGATTCGCCAGTGAGCGTTCGATGAACGTCGCGGGGCGGAAGATCGTGGGGTCGAGCTCGACGCCTGCCAGGCCGGGACGCAACAGGTCGAGCGCCTTCTCAACCTCGCGGGTGACTTCGAGCGTATTGCCCCACGGTTGTTTCTCGACGATTAACAGCAGGCCTGGAACGTCGTTGATGATGGCGTCGCCGATCGGCGGCGGATAGCTTTCGACCACCGTGGCGACATCGCGCAATCGCAGCGGCGAGCTGCCGCGATACTCGACGATCGCATCGCCCAGGTCGTCGGCGGTGCGAATGCCCACGAGCTGCCGCACTGCCAGGCGTTGATTGGGAGTATCGACGAAGCCGCCCCCGATGAGAGCGGTCGCCTCGGTCGCGGCGCGTTCGACCGCACCGAGCGTCATGGCGTGGGCCCGCAATTGCTCGGGATCGACGAGCACTTGGAACTGACGATCGCGCTGGCCCCAGATGGCGACGTTCGCCACCCCGGGTATGCTCATCAAGCGCGGACGAATCGTCCAGCGCGCCAACTCCGTGAGGTCCATCTGCGACATCGTCGGCGAGGTGACGCCGATCTTCAGCACGCGGCTGGTCGAGGACAGCGGCGACAAGACCACGGGCGGCCGCACGACGGCCGGCAACCGGCTGGCTTCGGTTGCCAAGCGCTCCTGCACCAGTTGGCGAGCGCGAATCAGATCGGTGCCATCCTGAAAAATGAGCACCACGCTCGACAGGCCGAGCACCGACTTCGAGCGGATTGTTTTCAGCCATGGAGTGCCGTTGAGCGCGTTCTCCAGCGGCATACTCACCAGGCTTTCGACTTCTTCGGTCGAAAGGCCGGGCGCTTCGGTCTGAATTTCGACCAGCGGCGAGGCGAACTCGGGGAAGACGTCGTGCGGCGTCGATTGCAGCGTGCGGATGCCGACGATCAGCAACACGATCGACGCGGCGACCACGATCACCCGCAGCCGCAACGACGTTGATACGAGCCAAATCATGGGGGGGAGCCGTTGGCGGTTAGCAATGAGCAGTTCGCCGGCAATCGTTGACCGTCCTGGCTAGTTGCCGACTGCCGATGGCTAATCGCTTTCTTCCTTCATTTCGCAAAGCCGAATTCGGTGCCAAACAGTTCCATTGCCCCGGCGGTCACAACCGGCGTTTCGATTTCGGGACCATGATCGAGCACGGCAAGCGCGCCGTCCACATACCGCACCGCCACGCGCCGGCGCGCATAAGTGTGCTCGGCCGTGCGCACATACAGCCAAGTGCCCCCCTGAATGTCGTGCACGATCGACGACCAGGGCACAACCAGGCTTTCTTGGCTGCCGCGCAGCTTGATCGCGACGTCGACTCGCTGGCCGGGGCGCAAATCGCCGCTGGAGTTGTTCGCTTCGTAATACAAATCGACGGTCGAAGCCAGCGCCGTGGCCGTTGGCGGCGCGGCAATCGCCCGCGCGGCGATCGGCTTGGCATGCCGATCGGGCACGTGGGTGATCGACGCGTCGGCCGAGGTGTCGAGATCGGCCAACTCGCCGACGTAGACCGCCACACGGAACCAGATCGTGTCGGTGTCCATCACCTCGAACAGCGGTGCGCCGGGTGCAACAACCTCGCCCGCCGCGGCGTGCTCGGTGCGAATCATCCCTTCGCGCGGCGCCTCGATCGGCAGCGGCTTCAGCTTTGCCGGGTCGTCTTCCAGGTCGATCTGGTCGAGCAACTCCTTGCGGGCCGTCGCGGCGCCCAGCACCTTCTCGGCCAACGAGAGCTGCGCCTGCGCGTCGTCAACCATCCGCGCCGTGCCGGCTTGTTCGGCCAGCAAGCGTTTCGCGCGGTCCAGGGCGATCTTCGCCGCCTCGACTTGCACCAGGGCCGATTGCACCTGCCCCTCAGCATCGATCCGCGACGTGGCAATCGAGTTCCGCGCCTCGGCGAAGCGAATCCGCTCGGCGGGCGACAGCACCGAACGCTCGCTGGCCAGCAGTGGCAACAAACGGAACACCTCCTGCCGTCGCAGCACGCGGGCGCCGACCCCGGGCACGTCGCCCGCCTGCGGCCCGAGCAGCGTGCCGGCCACCGGCGCTGAGATAATGATCGTCGCCCCGGGGGGCAGCGTGACCTCGCCGCCGTAAATTCGCTTGCGCGCCATCGTGCGACGTTCGACCTTGGCGATCGATATGCCCAGCCGCTCTTCGGCCTGCGGCGTGAGCGCGATCGTGTTGACCTGCTCCTCGCTGGCGATGTGCGCGACTTTCGCCGGCGGGGGGCTCGCAGGCTTCGGCGCCTCGCTGGCCTTTTTCGAACAGCCGACCGCCACAAGGCAAGCAACGGCCGACGTAATGCGATGAAACCGGCTCGTGGGCGCGCGCAAGTGCATCATCCGGTGATACTTGGCGCACCTGCCGGTCGCAAGCCAATAGGACCACGGATTACGCGGATGTCACGGACCCAATCGCGCAATACCCGCCTAATCCGTGCAATCCGTGATCTAAATCAGCTCGCGAATCGGCTCGCCATTGGCAATTGCCGGGATCGCGCGTCCGGCGCGATCGACGAGCATCGTTTGCGGATCGACCCCCAGCACGTGAAAGATGGTCGCGTGCAGATCGCCCGGCGTGAGCGGGCGGTCTTTGGGGCGCTCGGCGCGTGAGTCGGTCGAACCAACGATCTGGCCCCCGCGCACCCCGCCACCGCCCACGAGGCAACTCATGGCGTTGCCCCAATGATCGCGGCCTGGGGTGCCCATGCTCCCCGCCGGGCCACCATTGCCGCCGTCGTTCATCTTCGGCGTGCGGCCGAATTCGCCGCACATCACCACCAGCACCTTTTCATCGAGGCCGCGCTGGTGCAAATCGTCGAACAACGCCGAAACCATTTGATCGACCATCGGCAAGTAGCGGTCGTAGCCCGACTGCAAGTTCCAGTGATGATCCCAGCCGCCGCAGTGGATGGTGACAAACGTGGTGCCCGCCTCGACCAGCCGCCGCGCCAAGAGCGTGCTCTGGCCCCACGTGTGTCGGCCGTAACGGTCGCGCAGCTTGTCATCTTCCTGCGACAGATCGAACACCTTGGCGGCCGATTGGCCCAGCACCAGATCGTACGCGCGCTGCTGAAAGCGATCCATGGCATCGAGTGTGCCGCTGCGATCCATGCCGCGGCGCAGCTTGTCGAGGTCGCCCAGCAACGTGCGGCGGTCTTGCAGACGATCGATCGACAACCCCGGCGTCGGCGCTAGGTTTTGCACCTTGAAGTTCGCTGCGTTCGGGTCGCCGCCAGTATCGAACGGGTCGTACTCGCTGCCGAGAAAGTTGCCGCCAAAGTAGCCGGGACGCAGACCGATGCTCATCGCCTGCGGCAGCCCAACGTGCGCGGGAACGCCCGCCTTGCGCGATCCTGTGGCGCGCGTGGCGATCGCGCCGACGAACGGGTTTCTTCCCGCGGTGTCGCCGCCGCTGGGGCCACCGTGGCCGGTGAGCATCCAATGCCCCGCGGTGAAATGATCGCCGTTGTCGTGGTGCAGCGAACGCACGATCGAGAACCGATCGGCAATCTTCGCCTGCCGTGGGAACATCTCGGTCACCTCGATTCCGGCCACGTTGGTCGGAATCGGCCGCCACAGGCCGCGGTACTCGACCGGCGCCAGCGGCTTCATGTCGTAGGTATCGAGATGGCTGGGCCCGCCATCGAGCCAGATCAGGATGACCGAGGTATCGCGCGCCGGACGCCCCTGGGTGCGTGCCGCTTCTTTGGCTTCGAGCAGTTGCGGCAGGCCGATCGACGCCATGCCGCAAACGCCGATCTCCAAAAAGCTGCGCCGCGAGACACGGTCGCAGTACCGAGTCGTCGGCTTGCCGAGGATGCGCAACATGGCAGGCCTCCACAGGAGGGGTAGCAGTTGCCCGCATCATAAGCCGACGTTGATTCGTTCGTCAACGCTCGTCGTGGATTACCGCGTCGCCCTGCACCCAATCGCCGACGCGATGGGGCCGAGCGTGTCTTCGAGATTGCTGGTTTTCCGGATCGCCGAGCGTTCGACGGCGGCTTTCCGCGTGCTTGCGGTCGGCGCGGTACACGGGGAGCACGTCCTGTCTCGCGAGCCGAAGGATCACGAAAGCACGAAAACTCGAAAGTACGAAGGAAGTGATCGCCACCCGTGTTGCTCGATCGGCGTATTTCGTGTTTTCGACCTTTCGTGGTTTCGTGATTGCTTTGCCAGGCGGCTGTGCCACGATTGTTCAATCGCCACAACTGGCAGCGGCGAGTTACCGCGCGGGTCGCTTGCCGCTTGTCGCTTTCGGCTTGCCGCTTTGCCTGGCCGCGGTTGTCGCTTGCTTGCGCGCAGCCAGCGCCTGCGGCGAGTCGGCCTTGCCCTGCAGCTCGAAGAGAAACCGGCTGGGAATGGTGGGCCGCGGCTTGCCCCATTTCTGGCGGGTCGAGGCGAGCGACAACGTCAAACGGTCGCGGGCGCGCGTGATGCCGACGTAGCACAGCCGCCGCTCCTCGTCGATCGCCACCCCCTCGGCCGCCACCGAACGATGGTGCGGCAGCAGTCCTTCCTCCATGCCGACCATATACACATGCGGAAACTCAAGGCCTTTGGCGCTGTGCAAGGTCATGAGCACGATGGCGTTGCGGGCGAGCTGCTTTTCCTTGTCATTGTCGTCGTCGCGGTTCGATAGCGCCACTTCATCCAAAAAGCCTTTGAGCGTCGGATCGTCGTTGCGGCGCTCGTAGCCGCCCAGGGCGTTGATCACCTCTTCCACGCTGCTCCAGCGGGCGCTGCGCTCATTGGGTTCTTTGTACAGCCGGTCGATCTCGTCCTGGTAGCGCAGCGTGTGGACCAGGTCGGCAACCACATCGACCAGCGATTCGGTCTCGGTGCGGCGACGGTAGTGATCGATCATTTGCCGCAGCTTGCTGATCCCTTCGCGCGCGGCGGGCGGCAGGCCCGCCACCGCGCCGATCGCGGGCAACGTTTCCCACACGCGCTTGCCTTCGGCCACGGCGTGAGTCACCAACAGCTCGACGGCGCGTGGCCCGATGCCGCGCGGTGGCGTGTTGATCACCCGCAGCAGGGCGATTTCGTCGTCGGGTTGGGCCAGCAGCTTGATGTACGCCAGGATGTCGCGCACTTCTTTGCGATCATAGAAGCTCATGCCGCCGACCAGCGTGTAGGGCAGCTTCGCCTTGCGCAGCTCGGCCTCGAACGCCCGCGGCTGCTCGTTGGTGCGGAACAGAATCGCAATCTCGCGCGGCTCGGCAAGGCGGCGAAAGATCAGTGAGTTGATCTCGGCCACGACCTGCTGGGCCTCGGTCGCTTCGTCGGGATACTGCAGAATGCGCGGCTTCTCGCCCCCGGTGCGCGACGCACGCAGCACTTTCTCGTGGCGGTGCTTGTTATAGCGAATCAGCGTGTTGGCCAGAGCCAGGATCGAATCCATCGAGCGGTAATTCTCTTCGAGCCGCACGACCTTTGCTTCGGGCCAATCGCGTTGGAACTGTAAGATGTGCTTCACCTCGGCACCGCGCCAGCCGTAGATCGACTGATCGTCGTCGCCCACCACACACAAATTGCGATGCTTGCCGGCCAAGGCGCGGATGATGCGATACTGCGAGCCGTTGGTGTCCTGATACTCGTCCACGAGCACGTGGTCGAAGCGGCCCGCCTCGGCCGCGCGAACATCGACGAATCGTTCGAGCAGCTCTTCGGTGCGGAGCAACAAGTCGTCAAAGTCGAGCGCCGCGGCATTCTTCAGCGCCTGCTCGTAGCGACGATAGGCGGCCGCGGCCAGGTGTTCCTTGTCGGTGCGCGCGACCTTCGAGGCTTCGGACGGGCGGATCGAGGCCGACTTCCAGCGGCTCACGAGCGCCAGCAGGTCGCCGGGGCGCAGCGCCTCGCCTGGCACGCGCATCTCGCGCAGGGCGCCGCGGGCGGCGCTCTCCTGATCGCTGCGATCGTAGATGGCGAACGTCTCGGGATAGCCCAGCGTGCGAATGTTGCGGCGCAAGATGCGGACGCACAGCGAGTGGAACGTGGAAATCTCGGGGCGCTTGGGCAGTCGTTTGCCGAGCAACTCGGCCGCCCGCGATTGCATTTCGGCGGCGGCCTTGTTCGTGAATGTCACTCCCAAAATGCGGTCGGGCGCCGTGCCGTGGCGGATCAACTCGGCAATGCGAAACGTAACAACGCGCGTCTTGCCGGTGCCGGCGCCAGCCAGTACCAGCAGTGGTCCACGATGCGTGGTGACGGCGGCGCGCTGAGCGGGATTGAGTTGATCTAACAAAAAAAGACCTCGTGTCTTTGGCGAACCAACGATGGTAGGGCTGCCCGACGACTTTGGCAAACGGCGCGGCACCGCAACGATTAACCCCGCAGCGCCAATGGTGGGTGACGTAACTCATTGGCCCAGACCGTAGGGTGGGTCGAGCGCAGCGAGGCGTACCATGTCCGCTTAACCCGCGTTCTGGTGGGCCTCGCCGCAGCGGCTCGCCACACCCTGCGTGCTCAGATTTGGCGAACTGTGCCAGATTCTTGGCAACCATCGCCCGCGGCGTTCGATAATTGAATTGCTGACGTCTGCTGTACTGGGCCGGACGCGGTGACCCGACTCCGCCGCGTCCGGCCGGACGGCCGACATTCTCGACCGCGCTGCCGAATCGACCGGCCACCGAAGCGACGCGCGAAGCGAACCACCTTACCCCCATATTGCGCAGATGTTGCGCGCCGACCTTTTTTTGGGAGACCCCCACGATGCCTCTGAAAGCTTCATTCTGGGACAGTTTTGGCAGCCGGCCGCGCCTCAACCAGGCGGCAACGCAGCCGTTCCATTCGATTCACATTTCCAGCCGAGACAACGGCACCGATGCGGTGGCCGCAATCCAAGCCGCGTTAGCGTTCTTTGCGTCGAATCCGCTGAGCAAGTTCGCACCGCTGTTTCCGGATCCAAGCGTGGCCGGCTTCCAATGGGGGCCATTCGTCATCGCCCAGCAGGAACTGGACGACAAAGCCTATGGCACGACGACCGAGCAAGCAGTGATCCGTTTCCAGAAGCAGACCATCACCAAGCCGTTTGACGGCAAGGCCGGCATGGACACGCTCACCGCGATGGACGAGATGATGCAGATGGCCGAGCTGCAAATCACGATTCCGAGCTCGTTCCAAACGGTCGACATCTAGGCGCTCGATTGCGGAACTTCGAGGGGCCGGCGCCGGGCGATGCGCAGATCGCTCGGTTGCCGGAAGATGTGCGAACACCTCGCTTTTGCGAGGTGTTCGCTTTTTTATCTCGCCGAGGGCGGGATGGGCCGGTCGCGAGGGTCCGCCTTGACCGGTTTCGAGCCGCTGCGCTATACTCACGCCATGGTCCTTGCC
>DASZPI010000812.1:0-7453 GCA_035550355.1 Pirellulales bacterium | reverse complement strand
CTCGTTGTACAGATAGTGCTCTTTGCCTTTCTTTGTCGCCCAAAAACTCGGGCCGACATGGTAAATCTGAAACCCGCGGTGCGTTCGCAGGTACAACGTCTGCAGGTACGTGTGCGAATGCGCACGCAGCGAATCGACTTGCCGCTTAATCTTGTAGATCAGCGACACTTCTTTCATCCATTGCCGAACGTTGACCCAGCGCCGCACGCCACGCGGCAGGACGTACAGGGTCCGAATATCGCGGATCACGTCGCGATAGAACGGGTCGGAATTGAGCAATATTTCGGCGATCTCGTGGAACTGCCCGGCGGTCAACGACTGCCGGCGCGCAGGTTTGCAGCGCATCCGCACGACCTGCCGGAAGAATCGCTCGAGGATGGAGAATGACAACCGCCAGCGCGCTTTTTCGTTCGAGTCGAGGCCGTAAGCCAAGATATTCGCGGGCACCACCCCGCGGTCGATCAAATACTTCAGTTGCCGAATGAAGCCCAGCGTCCAGAAGAAGTCGTCGCCGACATTCATCTTCCGGGCCGCTTTTTTCCAGTGACGCACGTCGTTGCGGGTGACGTACCACATCAGCGGACAGTTCAACACCACGGTTTTCTTTCCGTGGAAGCAATCCAGGTACGCGGCGACGTGCGAATAGATCACGCTGATCTCGGTCAGCGGCTTAAAGTCGTAGGAACGGACCAGCGAAGTCCGCACGATTTGCAAAGAAATGCCGGCCAGCATGTACCAGAACCCGAACCGCTCGGCGATATCCAGAATGTCGGTCGTGTGCGACTGGGCATGCATCGGCACGACCGCGTGCGTGAGCACTTCACCCGTCGGGCTGCTCAAGGCGCAGTTGGTCAGCAGGAAATCAGGCTGGCTGTTCACCAGTTCCTCGAGCACGCGCGGCAGATTCTCGAGCAACGGCACGTCGTCGTCGCTGAGCACCCAGGTGTACTCGCCGTTGCAGTAGCCGAACGATCGAAAGATGTTCTCTTCCGCCGATGCAACATGCACGGTGTGATTGACAATCCGCATGTTCGGCAGCGCACTCAAATAGCCTTCGGCAATGGAGCGCGTTTGGTCGGTCGAACAGTTGTTGGCTACGACAATCTCGATGTCTTTCAGCGATCGAAAGATCCGCGAATCCGACAATTGTCGTAGTAGTCCGTCGAGGTAATAACCCCGGTTGTAGGTCGGAACTAAGATCGTCAAGAACATCGATTTAACATTCGCGGTGGTGAGGTGATTGGAATGGCACTCGCGCGGAAGGACGCCGCTTTAAGCGCATTGGCGCTGGGGTTGGTACGGGGCCGCCTGCAATCGATCGATACAACCGACCAGCAGGGCGGTCGCACGCGCCGGTTCGAGGCTGACTTTCTCCATGCGGCCGGGGCCGCGGGTCAGGATGAACGCCAGCTGATTGCCGACGTTCTTCTTGTCTTGCTTCATGCCGGCAACGATGCTCGCCACCGGCACCTTGGCCAACGTGGCCGCATAGCCGCCGAAGTAAGGTTGCAATCGCTCGACCAGCGCGTCGCAGTCCTCCGACGAGATCATTCCCAATTGCTCTGAGAACAGCGTTGCGCACGCGACCCCCAGCGTCACCGCAATGCCATGCGGAATGGCAAAGCTCGTGGCCGACTCGAACGCGTGGGCAAACGTGTGCCCATAATTCAGCAGGTTGCGGATGCCGCGGTCGAACTCGTCGACCTCGATAAATCGCTGTTTGATTTGCAGCGAATTGCGAATGATTGCCGGCAAGGTCTGCGGGCTGTTGGGCAACTGCGTGCGCAGCCAGGTCCACTCGGCGGCGCCGGCGATCAGGTGCAGCTTGATCGCTTCGCCCAGGCCGCTGAGGATTTCCGGCTCGCTCAGGCTGCCCAAAAACTCCGGAGCAAGACGCACTTCGTGCGGCGCGTAAAACGTGCCGAGCTGATTCTTGAACTTGCCGATGTTCAGCGAGCTCTTGCTGCCAATGCAGCTATCGCACTGAGCCAGCAGGGTCGTTGGAACCAAGGTCCAGCGAATGCCGCGCATCAGGACCGACGCGATGAAGCAGCCGATGTCTTGCAACACCCCGCCGCCAATCACCACCAAATGCGAACTGCGCTGGCAGCGCCGCTCGAGCAGCCAGCAAAACACGGGCGCCAACTGCTCGTACGATTTTGCATGCTCGGTGGCGGTGATCTGATGAACCTGTTCGCCGGCAAATGCCGTCGACAGCGGTTTGCGATATAATTCGGCAACCTTGGCATCGACCAAGACGAACGCGCCCGGCCCGCCCAGGCCGGCCAGCGCGGCATCCACCGTCGAAAACTCTTCGACCGTGTACGGGTGACTGTGACTTTGAATCTGCATCATAATTTCACAGGCAGCTAAAGCCGCCGTCGATGACCAGGGACTGACCGGTGATGAACGTGTTTTCCTCGCTGCACAGAAAGCGCACGAACCGCGCAATCTCGACCGGCTGCGCCAGCCTGCGCACCGGCGCTGCCGCCGCAAGCCGCTCGATGTCGGCCGACGAATTGTTCTGCCGCGTCAGCTCGGTCTCGACGAATCCAGGGCAAACCGCATTGACCAGCACCCCCGCGGGGCCAAGCTCGACGGCAGCCGTGCGCGTCAGGCCATTCAACCCGGCCTTCGTGGCCGAGTAGATCGCCCGCTTCTCCTTGGTCACCACGCTGAACACCGAGCTCATGTTAAC
This sequence comes from Pirellulales bacterium, assembly GCA_035550355.1. Classification (GTDB taxonomy): domain Bacteria; phylum Planctomycetota; class Planctomycetia; order Pirellulales; family PNKZ01; genus DATAXP01. The sequence continues at coordinate 4,755 of DASZPI010000812.1, read as the reverse complement.
GATCCGCCCCCAGCGGCGCTGGCGCATGCTCGGCGACAGCAACTGCATTAGCTGCAACGGGGCGTGCAGGTTGACCTGCATCGTTTGCGACCAAAGCGGGTCGTCGATCTCATCCAACGACCGGACGAAATTGATGCCGGCGTTGTTGACCAGGATATCGACCCCCGCGCGACAGCGCTGCTCCACATACCGCCGCGGGGCGCCAGGGTCGGCAAGGTCCAACTCTTGGCGCGTGGGGGCGAGGACGGTCGCACCCTGCTCAGCAAAGGCAGCCACGATCGCGGCCCCAATTCCGCGAGCGCCCCCGGTGACCATTGCCGTTTTTCCAGACAACATGCCCATGATGGCCTTTCATCGCACGGCCGCGCCAACGCAGCCGCCGCTCGCATGCCTGCGAGCTCGATCGCTCGATATGGGCTATGCGGCGCGTTTTTGACCGACCGTTTCCACCGACGGATCGAGTCCGCGATCAAAAATGCTCTGCTTCAGGTCGGGGTTGTTCGCGTAGGGGCTGTCGACCATATCGATCATGATCGGCTCGTCTTTCTTACAGGCTCGCAGCACGATCTCGCCACGCATGAACTCGCGGCACGAAATCTGCCCCTTTTGCAACGGGATCGCCAGGTGCACGTCCTCGTCGCTCAACACATGACCTTCCGGCAAGTCGCGCTTCGCGTACACCCCGCGGACGTAGCTGTCCAGGTAGGCCGTCTCGCGCGGCAAAGGCACCTTCCGCTGGTTGCCCGCGTTGCCGCAGTAAACCTTCGTGCGATTGAAAGCCTTGAACCAGGTATCGATTTGCGATGGCAGCGACGAATACGCGGCAACCTCGGCGCCATCGGAATCAATATCGATGTGCCGCTCGAACGTCCGCGCCCCTTTCGCGTAGGCGATCGTGATCGACGTGTCCCAATCCTCGTGCTCGTGGCTTGAATAGCCGATCGTGTGGTCCGGGTAACGATGCCGCAGGTAATCGATCTGATTCAACTCGCACTCGGCCGATTCGTGCGGATAGGCGGCAATACAGTGGTTGATGGCCAACGGGATATTGCGGTTCTCGAAGAACGTGACCATGTCGTCCATGTCCTTCTGCGAGGTGCCGCCGACCGAAATCAGCACCGGCTTTTTGGTCTTGGCGATCTTCTCCAACAACAGCCAGTCGGTCGAATCGGCGCTGGCGATCTTGATCATCGGGAGATTGAAGTCGACGCACCAATCGACCGATTTTTCGTCGAACGGCGTTGCCAGCGGAATGCAGCCGCTTTTGCGGATCGCTTCGACCAGCACGCCGTAATCATCCTTCGACAGGCGCGTCTCCGATACGCGACGGATGTAACGGATATCGGTGCGATGCCGAAACGCCCTGTGAACGAAGCTGTCCAGGTCGCGAAACTGCAACTTGATCGCGGCGCGAACATTGTTGAACCGCACGATCCGCGAGTGCTGACGAATGATGTCGAGCCCGCGCTCGAGCTTGCCCAAGTGGTTGTTCGTCATCTCGAGAACGAACAGATCTTCAAAGATGTCGCGTGCGATCACGGTGGGCAACTCCTTTTGCCATGGGTGCTGCGGTCAATGTGGTAGGGCGGGCGCGGTGGCGAACTATAGTCCCAAAGTCGCGCCGGCAACAATGTCAGTTTCGTGAGGGGATTGAGTTCACCCAGCCGGGCGGGCGCTAGGCACAGGCCTTGGCCATGGGCACGATCATGTTCGCCGCTAGCTCCTCGCGGCTCATGAACGGCGCCATGTCCTCCAAAGGCATCGTGACGAGCTGCCCGTTTTCCAGGCGACGCGAGCTGACGCGCGGCGCAAACGGCTGATCGAGATCGAGCATCACTTCGCACAACGATGGGCCCGCTGCCGCCAGCGTCTGCGGAATCGCTTGCGAAAGCTGGCTGTGATTCTCGCAGCGCACGTACTCGAGGCCGAAGGCTTCGGCCAGCTTCGCAAAGTTCGGGAACGTTAATCCCGACTCCGTTCCGCAGCCCACGATGTTATCGGGGAAGTAGCCGCGCTGCGTTTGGCGGATCGAGTGGTAACCGCAGTTGTTGAGCACAAAAATCTTGACGGGCAGCCGATATCCGGCAATCGTTTGCAACTCCTGCAGATTCATCATGATGCTGCCGTCGCCGGCAATGCACACGATCCGTTGACCCGGAAAGGCATAGGTCGCCCCGATGGCCGCGGGCAGATCGTAACCCATCGAGGCGCAGCCGGAGTTATGGAACAGCCGCTGCCCTGGACGAATGGTGGCAGCCTGGAACGCCGAGACACACGCCGTGCCATCGCCGCAGGCGATGATTTCGTTGGCTTCGAGCCGCGCGAACAAAGCATCCATGAAGCAATACGGGTTCACGTTTTTTTCGTTCTCCCAGTATTGCGGCAGCACAACGGGGTACTTGTCCTGCCGTTCGTGGCACCACTCGAGCCAGGACGACGGCTCGACCTCTTGCACCGGTAGCTTCGAGCGCATGATCCGCAGCACGTCGCGCAGGTCGGCGTGCACCGGCATGTCGAACTTGACGGTCGGCTTGCGCATCTCCTCGGCGTCGATGTCGACGGCGATCTTGTAGGCCGCTCGGGCAAAATTTTCCCAGTTGTAGCTCACCTGGCGGATGTTCAGTCGTGAGCCGAGCACCAGCAGCACGTCGGCATTTTGCACCGCGAAATTACCGGCCCGATCGCCCAACGTGCCCGGACGTCCAACGAACAGCGGATGATCATTCCACAACAGGTCGTTCGAGTTCCAGGCCGTGACGACCGGCACTCCCAGGCGATCGATGACTTCGAGAAAATCGTTGTATGCCCCGCTCAATCGCACGCCCGAGCCGGCGTAAATCACCGGGCGTTCGGCCGCGCGCAAGCGCTTGATGATTTCGCTGCACGTAGCCGGCAGGTTCTTCGTCTCCCAGCAGACTGCGTCCTCGGCCGGATCGTATGCTGGCAAACTGTCGGGATCGATCGTCGATCCCTGCACATCCATCGGCACGTCGATCCAGCATGGTCCGGGGCGACCGGCGGTCGCCAGGTGCAACGCGCGCTCGAGGTGGTAGCGAATCGATTGCGGATCGTCGACGGACACGGCGTACTTGGTAATGCCGCGCACCATGCTGATGATGTCGGCCTCCTGGTCGCCGAGCTGCCGCAGCTTGCCCACCAGGCCGTGGCGGCCGAGCGTTGTTTCGCGCCGTACCTGGCCCGAGACAATGACCATCGGAATCGAATCGACCCACGCGCCGAACACGCCGTTGATCGCGTTGATTCCGCCGGGGCCGGTGGTCACGTTCACCAACGCCAGCTTACCGCTGGTGCGAGCATACGCCTCGGCAGCCATCGCGCAGGTCTGCTCGTGATGGCAGCACACGCACTGCAAGTCTTTGCAGCGGCCGAAGGCGTCGTTCAGGTGCATCGCACCACCGCCGGTGACGAGAAACACATGCTTCACCCCGTGGGCGGCGACCGTTTGTGCAAGGTAATCGGCAAGACGCAGCATGATTAGCCAGCCCTCGGAAGTGTCGTTTCGACGTTGGCAAACTGTTGATGGTGCCAGGCAATGGTTCGCCGCAGCGCCACAGCAAACGGAATGGTCAATTCCAACCCCAACTCGCCGCGCGCTCGGTCGATGCTCGGCACGTAGCGCGCCGGCTTCTGCGCCGGATCGGGGGTTTTGGCGACTCGGACCGCCACCGGATTCGCAACCGCCTCGGCTACGGCGTGCGCGGTGTCGAGAATGCTGACCGCGTGATCCGAACCGACGTTGTACGCGCGGCCGCTGGGCGCTTTGAACAGGATCGTCCACAGCCAGATCGCCAGATCGGCGGCATACATATACGAACGCAGCGGCGTGCCGTCGCCATGAATCGAGATCGGCCGCCCTGCCATCGCGTCGCGCATGAAATTGCCGACCGCGAAATGCTCGTCGAGCGGCAAATGCGGGCCGACAAACGCAAAGCAGCGCGCGATCAAGGCGTCGAATCCGAACTGACGGCCGTATTGAGCGCACAACATTTCGGCCACTCGCTTGCCTTCGCCGTAGGCCGAGTGGAGCGCTAGTGGATCGGGGGCGCCTGAAAAGTCTTCCGGCAGACGCGAGATGTCCGGGGGTTGCTTGCCATAAATTGCTCCCGAGCTGGCGAGCAACAGCTTCCGCACGCCGCAGGTGGCTGCGAAATCGAGCACGCGGCGGGTGCCGGCGACAATCGTGTCGAACATAATGCCGGGCGACTGCTCGTTGAGCTTGGCGCTGGCGTCGGTGGCGGCATGCACGATGTGCGAGAATCGCCCCGGCGGACACGCGAACACGCGGACGTCGCCCAGGTGCAGTCGAACGGCGGCGTGCGCGGCGATATGCGGCGCCTTGCGGGCGAACCGTTCGGCGTCGCGCGTCAGCACCACCACCTGGCTGCCCAGCTTCAGGCGGTCGTTCGCCCAGAGCAGGCTTTCCAGCAGCCAGCAGCCAAAAAACCCGGTGCCGCCGGTCAAAAACAACCGTTCGCCGCGCAGGCCTTCCCACAAATCGCGCGTCCGCTCGAGGATGTGCTCGAGATCGGCCTGAGGCAGTTTAGACATGCTGCAAGTTGCGGCAGAAAGCGTGGAACGTTTCGAGCATGTGATCCATCATTGCCGGCTTGATGCCCGGATACACGCCGACCCAAAAGACCTGGTTCATCACAAAATCGGTGTTGGTCAACGGCGCCGCGACGCGGTGCTCGATGTCCTGATACGCCGGCTGGCAGAGCAGGTTTCCACAGAACA
>DASZPI010000811.1:0-3348 GCA_035550355.1 Pirellulales bacterium | reverse complement strand
GCTAATTTCCTTCACGATGAGCCCAAAACCTCCCGAAGGTGCTGCGGATCGATTGCCCAACGGCCCGAAACCGGGCCGCGCTCGGCGTCCTAACAAGTATACCGCCGGCCCTGGCAGCGGCCAGCGCGCCATTTGTGGCATTCGGACGCTCGATCGGCCCGCAGCAGGCGCAGCTCGGCCGAGGCGCGTGGTCGTGGGGGGTTGCCAGCATGCCGTGGCACGCGCCCTGAAGCTGGTCTAGACTAACGCCCACGCATCGCTCGGCAGAATCACGCTGGCCCGTTCGAGCGAGAACGCCATTGCAAACTGAACCAACCGCACAAACGCCGCGGTGCCCCTGGACCGGCGACCCCATGCAGCATTGGCTGCACGTGCCGTGCGATTGGCGGCGATCAAAGCTTGCCGAATCGTACGAGCTTTTTTGGTCGCCACGAAGCAGTTTCGGTCAGCTTTGTCCGCGGCCTACTGCAGAGCAACTCGCGGCGGCCTACGCGGTCGACTACTACACGCACGGCGACGGCGCCCCGCTGACCGAGCAGAACGGTCGGCGCGGTTTGCTTTCGCGGCTGCGCGAACATCTTGCCTGGCGGGGCGATCGAGGCATTGACTTGTCGGCGGACCACATCGGCTCGCTCGTCGCCGGCGCAGCACCGCTTCGCGTTTGTGAATTGGGTTGCGGCGACGGCAAGCTGCTCGGCGACTTGGCAGCCCTGGGCTTCGAGACCATCGGCATCGAGCCCGATCCCGCGGCTCGACGCGTTGCCGCCGGGCGCGGATTGAAGGTGCTCGACGGCGTTGCCGAGCAACTGCCGGCTGAACTGTCGCCCGAATCGTTCGATGTGCTGGTGATGTCGCACGTGTTGGAGCATTGCAGCGATCCGCTCGTCGCGATGCGAAATGTGGCGACCTTGCTGCGCGACGGCGGCGTTGCCGTGATCGAAACGCCGAACAACGAGGCGCTCAGCTTGCGCCAAGCCGCCGCCGCCTGGCCGTGGCTCGACGTGCCGCGACACCTGAATTTCTTTACCGCCGCGAGCCTGCGGCTGGCATGCGAACGGGCGAGCTTGGAAGTGTTGCGCATCGAGTACGTCGGCTACTGCCGAAATTTCCAGCAGCCGTGGCTGGCGAACGAGGCGACCATTCGCACGGCTTTTGCCGCCCACGGGGGCAAGCAGGTTTCGCCCGGTCAGCAGGCGCTGCGCTCGTGGCAACTGCTGGCAGCGACCCTGCTGGCGTCGCCGCGCCGGAAGTACGATTCGGTGCGCGTGATCGCGCGCCGCACGAGTCGCGCGTCGGCTTAGGGAACGCGCTCGAACGTCACGAGCGATTCGACGCGGTCGGGCAGGCTTTCGAACTTTTTGGGGCGCGTCACGCCGGTGCGGCTGGCACACACGTACAGTCGTTGGCCGTCGAAGCGGTAAATGCCGTAAAACTTTTCCCCCTGGAATGGCCCGTCGAGCCAGGAAATGTCGATTGCCCGAGGCAACAGCGACGGTTGCAGGCTGATGCGTGCTGTCGACATTCCCCCGAGCGCTGTTTGCATTTGCATCAGATCGTCGATGATCGTTAGCTGCGCGCCGAAGCGGCGGTCGTCGGGCTGGCCGTTCACAAATGCCGCGACGACCTTCCAATTGCCGCGAAAGTTTTGCAGCTCCGCTGCCACAATTTCGCCGGGCGTGGCTTGCGCCTGCGCTGCCTCAGCCGCCGAAAGTAGAAGCAGTCCGACGACGGTCGATGCAATTTTAAGCCGTGTCACGCGTCAATCCTGTTCGCCCGAAAATAGATGGCAGTAACTCTCGTATCGGCGGGCGTCGAGCCAGCCGTCGGCCACGGCGTCCTTCACCGCACAATGATCTTCGTGGATATGCGTGCAATCGGGAAACCGGCAGCGACTGACGAACGGTCGCAGGTCGCGATAGAATCCGGAAACCTCCTCGGGCACCACGTCCCAAAGCTGAAACTGCCGCAGACCCGGCGTGTCGACCACATAACCACCGCTGGTCAGCGGCAGCACGCGGGCGGTCGTTGTGGTGTGACGCCCCTTTTGCGATTCGGCACTGACCGAGCTTACACGCAGATTAAAGCTCGGATCGACCGCGTTGAGCAACGACGATTTGCCCACGCCGCTTTGGCCGGAGACCACGCTCTGGCGGCCGGCCAACTGGGCTCGTAAGCGGTCGAGATTCTGTCCGGTCTTTGCGCTCACCAGGAGCACCGCATAGCCCATCTGGCTGTAGACCCCCACCAGCGGAACGAGCGGCCCCAGATCGACCAGGTCGATTTTATTGATGCAGATCACCGGCGCGACGTGATTTCGTTCGGCAGCCACCAAATATCGGTCGATCAGATTCGGCTTCAGGTACGGCTCGGCTGCGCTGGCAATGATCAACAACTGGTCGACGTTGGTGACGATCGTGTGTTGCCGTCCGCGGCTGGTGCGGCTGAGCACGCCGTGGCGCGGCTCGATCCGTTCAATAATTCCTTCGTCGACCCCTGAGGGCCGAAAGCGAACCAGGTCGCCGGCGGCGACGACGTGCCGCTGATCGGTGGACAATGTTTTGAGCAACCGGCGCGTAGCGCAGCGGAACTGTCGGCCGTCGTCGCTTTGCACGACGCTCGACAGACCGTAAACGCCTAACACGCGCCCGTGCAGCGTGCCGGCTTCATCGACGTCGGGCACGATGTCGAAGCCTGTGGCTGCGGAGGTTGTTTGTTCGCCGACGACGGTTCGTTTGCGGGTGAGCTCGCCCTTGCCGCTGATCCGCTCGTCGGCGCTGAGCTGGTCGTCGGGGGTCTCGATCCCCTCGAGGTGCACGCGGCGCGTCCATTCGTTCTGCCGCGGGCGCGGAGCACGATTCTTGCGAAACTCGGTTCGAACGCGTTTCTTCTTACGGCTCATCGCATTTCACTGTAGCATGCGGAGGTCGGGATTCAGGAGTCGGGATCCAGGGAAACGCCGGCATGTTGGACGACGTCACTGGAATTCAAGCGGTCTGTGATTGGCGCCGCGCGGGCCTGCGCTACCACGCCTACAATTTTTTCTTGCGCGGCAAATTCGGCCAGCGGGTGCAAAAAGTCAGCCTCGACGCCGGATTTACGTGCCCGAATGTCGACGGCACGGTGGCCATCGGCGGCTGCACATTTTGCGACAATCGCAGCTTCAGCCCCAGCCGCCGCGTGCCGCGGGTCTCGATCGTCGATCAACTCGACGACGGCATTCGCCGGCTCCGATGGCGGTACGACGTCGATCGTTTCATGGCCTATTTTCAGCCGGCAACGAACACGTACGCCTCGGTCGAGCGGCTGCGGCCATTGTACGAGCAGGCAACATCGCACCCGCTGGTCGTT
>DASZPI010000810.1:0-4136 GCA_035550355.1 Pirellulales bacterium | reverse complement strand
GGACGCCTACCGCCTATGCGATTGGTCGGGCATTTCTATTACCTTGAGCCGCACCGCATGAGCGCGCCTGAGTGCGAACGTCGGGCGGTGGTCGAGGGCAAATCATTCTGCCGAGACCCGCGCATCAAAACGTACCCCTATCTGGTCAACGCTCGACAGTGCGAACTGTGCGTGTGGCGAGCGACCCCGGCGCCCAGCCTGCGCGACATTCCGGCGACATTGGCCCAGATCCCGAAGCCTCGCCGGTCGATCGGCCTGGGGGACGTGGTTGCCGGGGCGATCAAGCTCGCGACGTTCGGCCTGGTCAAGCCGTGTGGAGGTTGCGGAAGCCGAAGGACGAAGCTAAACCGCGTGCGCCTGCCCCTGCCATAGATAGGGCATGGAACAACTCGCGAATAATGCTGCCTCGACCCTGGCAAGCTCGATCGGCACCACGGACACCACGATCACTGTCCAAACCGGAAGCGTTTTCCCCGACTCGGGCAACTTCCGGCTGCTGATCGACTCGGAACTGCTGCTCTGCACCGACCGCAGCGGCAACACGCTCACCGTCACCCGCGGCATCGAAAGCACGTCGCCGGCCAACCACGCCGCGAATGCCAGCGTTACGGTGGTGCTCACCGCTGGGGCGCTGGCGCAGTACGTCAGCGACAACGCGGGCACGTCCGGGGCGTTGACAGCGATTTCGCAGGACACCTCGCCGGCGCTCGGCGGAAATCTCTCTCTCGCCGGCCACAGCATCGCTGGGGTCACGCCAACCGTGTTCGGTTACCTGGTCGGCATCACCAGCGACGTTCAAACGCAGCTCACCGCGAAGGCGGCAACCTCGAGCCTTGCGGCCGTCGCGACCAGCGGGGCTTATAGCGACCTGAGCGGCAAACCGTCGCTGGGCACAGCGGCCGCAAAGGACACCGGCAGCGCCAACGGGGTGGCCAGCCTCGACGGTTCGGGCAAGGTGCCGACGTCGCAACTCCCCGCCAGCGTTGTAGGTGACGTGCAATATCAAGGGGCGTGGAATGCGAGCACGAATAGCCCGACGATCCCCGCGGCGTCGAGCAGCAACAAGGGCTGGTATTACGTCGTCGGCACGGCCGGCAGCACGAACGTCAGCGGCACGACCGATTGGAAAGTCGGTGATTGGCTGGTGTCCAACGGCTCGACGTGGGACAAGATCGACAACACCGATTCGGTTGTCAGCGTCGCCGGACTCACCGGAGCGATCGCGGCATCGAGCCTCAAGAGCGCGCTGTCGATCGCGGCCAGCGACGTTAGCGGACTCGCCACGGTTGCAACGACCGGGGCATATTCCGACCTGTCGGGCAAGCCCACGATTTTGGGCCACGTATCGGACGATACCAGCCCGGCGCTCGGGGGCGACCTCGACACCCGCGATCACGCAATCAAGAGCGGCGCCTACGTTGCTGCGTCAGCTGCGATCAGCGAGTCGCAGGCGTTTTCTGCCGGCGGCGGATCGACCCCTACTACTGTTGATTTCATCCCGCCCGATCCGTGCCAGGTGAGTGGTTGCAGCGGCACGTTTTCGCTCGTGCGCAACGGGACAACGATCGGGACGTTTGACCTCGACGTTGACCTGGGCGTAATCGCGGGCCTGATCTCGGGAACTCACTGGCAGGTGCAAGGAATCAGCGGCACGTACAACGGGTTCGAGCTTTACATCGACCCATCCGACCCGCAAGCCAGCGATTCGTGGTCGGCGAGCGGAGACTGCTTCGACCCCGACAGCAATAATCAAGGGCCATTCAGCATCGGCGGCGGGCCGGGGGCGGCAGGATCGGCCGATCAGGACGAAATCATTACCTGGACGGTTGCTGGCTCGGGCGGCAAGTACACGATCACGACGCGCGACGGAACGACCGGCGAGATTTCGTTGAGCACGACCGACCCCGCGGCGATGGCCGCAGCGCTAAACGCCGCTGTATCCGGCAGCCCTTTGACCAGTGCCAATCTGTCGGTCGATACCAGCACGCCTAACACCTACGTTTGGACCCTCGACTACGACGGCGACTTAGGCGGTGGGGCTTGGACCATCGACGGCAGCGCTCTTGCCAACGTCGAGCCGGTGCAAGTTGCTGGCGCTGTCCGCCTGAAATGGATGTCGGGCGACCCCGGCATCGCCACTGCTCCGGATACTGCCAGCATGAGCAACGGCGACGTGTGCATTTACTTCGACGGCACGGGTTTGCAGGTGGTCGCAAAAGACCCTAACGACGGATCGATCAGAACCGGAACGGTATCGCTTAGCTGACGTGTGCTAACCCGGTGAAGCATGCCTTCAGCATGCCGCAGTGCGTCGCTAAGTGCTGTAGGCGTAAAGATTAAATGCAGGGCTGCCATTTCCTGGACACTGTATCATTTTGATGACACGCATAGATAGTGTGCGCCATCAAGGCGATTCACGCTTCATGGACATGGAAGCTGCTGATGTATCTCCGCAAAGAGGCGGTGGCGGCGGTTCTCGTCGCCTACTCGACCGCAGGCAAGCGGTCCAAGCGTTACCACAACGCGCGAAATGAACTCGCGACCATGGCGACGCTCGTGTGCCAACACTCGATGCCACGATTCCGCCAGCTGCATACGCTGCTGCCCGCGCCGCTCGACGCCGACGACTTGGTGCAGGGCGCCGTGCTGCACGTGCTGAACGTCGGGCACAAATGGAGCGCGGACAACGGCGGCAGTGCCTTCGGCTGGCTGACCACGGTAATCTGGCGCCACTGGTCGGGAATGATCCGCGCCGAGAACACGAACCGTGAGCGATTTGATCGCTTCGCGGCTACAAAAGACCCGCGCACGCACCGCGGCCGCACAGCCTCGGCAATGGATTCGATCGAAGCCTATGACGCGCCAACGCAGCTCGAGCTCGACGAGGACGCCGAAGAGGATGCCATGATCCAGAAGTGGCTCGACGACGCAGCGGAGCAGCCACGGGAGCGTCGAAAGCGCCGTCGGGTCGCGTGCGCGAGCATAGCTATAGCTTGCCGTACTTCTCGCGATAGCCGCTTAAATCGATCGGCGTGATGTGGGACGTCTTGCCATCGATCGTCAGCACGTACCAGTACGGATCGCTGATAACACCGCCGATCTTGACCGACTTAGGATCTACGCCGTGCACGATGTACTGCGGCGGAACGAGCTGAGGCCCTTGGGCCGCGATCAGCTTGTCGCCTTCGATCCCCGTCACTTGCAGCGAGAAGGGCCCGACCAGCTTGCCGAAGCTGCCGATGCGTAGCGTGTCGATCTTCAGGTCGACGTGTTTCGCGGTACGCAGCGCCTTCAACTGTGCCTTGTCCTTCGCGCTTGCCCGGCCGCCGCTGACCTTCTTCATCAGCCCGGCAATCTCTGCCTTGTGGGCTTCCTTCGCGTCGGTGAACGCCTGGCGGATCTCATCCTCGGTCGGCTGGTCAGCAGCAACAGAAATGTTCGCGAGACCCAGTACGACAGCAGCAACGATCGTCTTCATGGCACGTCCAGCTTGTTTGGGGGATGAAAACACGATGGCCAGCGTACGCGCTGCATCATCGGAATCAACACCGGGATGGATTTTCTTGACAGCCGGCCGCCAGTACGCGTACGATGCGGGCACTGAAAAGCGTCTGCTGGCGGGCGTTAGTGGGTTCGAGCGGCATCGGCCGCACACCAGCACACTGAAACGAAAGTGGAATTCCAGAGTCCGTGCCCGCGAGGGTTCGCGCGTGCCTGCGCCAAAAGCGCGGCAGTCGGGTAACCGAGCGCAAGGCGGCCCACTACCGCCTCAGTAGAGCCGTCGCGGGTACGGGCTCTATTGTTGCGCCGGCATTCTGCCGGCGCAGAAAGGACCGTTCCATGGAACGGACTATCTCTTTGCCCGCGATGTACGGGCATGATTATCCGCCGCAGATCAGACGCGACGTGGCTTTTGCGATCACGATTCGACTTCGCGCGAGACTCAGTGCGGTGTTGCGGACGGCTTCGAGCCGCCGAAACACCAGAACGCTTGCTCTTGTGGGCTGCACTGGGGCCGAGTTGAAGGCATACCTGGAGAGCAAGTTTCTCCCTGGCATGACCTGGGAGAATCGAAGCGAGTGGCACATCGACCACATTCGACCGGTCGCCAGCTTCGACCTCACAGACCCTGACCA
>DASZPI010000809.1:0-1753 GCA_035550355.1 Pirellulales bacterium | reverse complement strand
CGCTCGAGGAGCTGAAAGAGAAACAGCTCCGTCGTGCCGACGATCGCGCCGGCGCGTTCCATGAGCGCGGTGCCGCGCTCCCAGTCGAGCTGGCGGCGAGAAGTCACAGCGTCGGCGGGGACGTAGACGCGATAGCCGTCGTTGATCAGATCGATGGCCGTCTGCAGCACGCAGACGTGCGACTCGACCCCGCACAGGATGACGTCGCGACGCTGTGTGGCGTCGAGCGCCGCACGCAGCTCGGCGGATCGGCCGCAGCTGAAGACGATCTTCTCGACCGGCGCGAACGCGTCGCCGAAGCGCTCGCGGATCTCCGGGATCGTCGGGCCGAGGCCTTTCGGATATTGCTCGGAGACCAGCACCGGAATGCCGAGCACCTTCGCCGCGTCGATCGCGATGAGCACGTTGCGCACGACCGGCACGCGACGATCCTCCGCGAACGCCGCCAGCAGGCGCTCCTGCATGTCGATGACGAGAAGGACGGCGTGGTCGCGGCGAAGAAGATCCATGGATGAAAAGCACTCGACAAGTTCGAAGTGCGAAGTGCGAAGTTCGAAGTGCGAATTACACTCTGCTAAGAGCACGTTGCGAAATTAGATAGCGGGTTTCAAGAAATACCAACAGACGAGCGAGCAGGCCAAGGAGAGAAAGGCTTCGTGGACGCAGGGACGCCGTTCATACCGCACCGCCAGGCGCCGGAAGCGGTGGAGCCACGCCAGGGTGCGCTCGACGACCCAGCGGGTGCGGCCCAGGCCGGAGCCGTGCGGGCGGCCACGTTTGGCGAGGGCCGGGGCGATGCCGCGCCGGCGGAGTTCGTCGCGATGGCGCTGGGAATCGTAGCCACGGTCGCCTTGCACCAACCGGAGCTTCGTGGGCCGGCCGCCCAACGCCGGCATCGCGTCCACGACGGCCAGCAATTGCGTGATGTCGTTGCGATTGGCGGCCGTCAGCTGCGCGACGAGCGGAATCCCGTGCGCGTCGGTGAGAACATGATGCTTCGACCCGGCTTTGCGGCGATCGGTAGGGTTCGGTCCAGTTTTTTTCCCCCGCGCAACGCCCGGAGCGAGCCACTGTCGACGATGGTCCGGGCCAGATCGAGCTGGCCGCGCCGGCGCAGTTCCGTGAGCAACGCCGCGTGGAGACGTTTCCAGACCCCGGCTTTCTGCCAGCGCACCAACCGCCGCCAACAGGTGCTGCCCGACCCGCACCCCATCTCTTTGGGCAGCATGTTCCACGGAATACCACTGCGGAGCACAAACAGGATGCCGGTCAGCACCGCCCGGTCCGGCAACGGCGCGCGACCGGCATATTGCCGGTTCCGTCGACGGCGTTTGGGTAACAGGGGTTCGATTCGCTTCCATAATTCGTCGTCGATGACCTGGGCCATACCCGACCGCCTCGCACTCGGTCGGGTGACCGTACCAAGTCAGGGATCGCAGTACAAGTGCTCTCTCAGTTAATTTCGCAACGCTCTCTTAGAACTTCGAACTGCGAAGTTGACACGCCGAGGCCATCACGTGTCGGACGTCTCGATGACGAGCGTCCGACACGTGGCCCCTCGGTTTATTTTTGCAACGCCGCCTGCGCCGCGGCCAGCCGCGCGACGGGCACACGGAACGGCGAGCAGCTCACGTAGTTCAGGCCGACGCGCTCGAAGAACTGGATCGACGCCGGGTCGCCGCCGTGCTCGCCGCAGATGCCGAGCTTGATCCCGGGCCGCGTCTTGCGGCCCTTCGTCACGGCAATCTCCACG
>DASZPI010000808.1:0-5745 GCA_035550355.1 Pirellulales bacterium | reverse complement strand
GGTTGTCGGTGCCGCCGCTGGCAAGCGTCAGTCCGCCGGCCATCAACGTGTCGGCAAGCACGCGCGCATTCTCGACCACCTGCCGGGCATATTGCTTGAATTCGGGACGCAGCGCTTCGCCGAAGCAGACCGCCTTGCCGGCGACGGCGTGCATCAACGGTCCGCCTTGAATGCCCGGGAACACGTTCTTGTCGATCTCTTTGGCGAATTCGGCGCGGCACATGGTCATGCCGCCGCGCGGGCCGCGCAGCGTCTTGTGCGTGGTGGTGGTCACAAAATCCGCAACGGGCACCGGGTTGTCGTGAATGCCCGCCGCCACCAGACCGGCGTAATGTGCCATGTCGACGAACAGCTTGGCTCCGCACTCGCGCGCGATCTCGGCAAATCGGGCATGCGGAATCTCTCGCGGATAGGCGCTGGCGCCGGCGACGATCATTTTCGGCTCGTGTTCGCGAGCCAAGCGAGCAACCTGGTCGAAATCGAGCCGGTGCGTGTCGCGCGTCACGCCGTAGCTGACGAAGTGATATAGCCGGCCGGAAATGTTGAGTTTCATGCCGTGCGTCAGGTGGCCGCCGTGCGCCAGGTCGAGCCCCAGCACGGTGTCGCCGGGCTCCAGCGCCGACAGGTAGACCACCATGTTGGCCTGGCTGCCCGAGTGCGGCTGCACATTGGCGTGGTCGGCGCCAAAGAGCTGTTTCGCCCGGTTACGGGCCAAGTCTTCGACGACATCGACGTATTCGCAACCGCCGTAGTAACGGCGCCCGGGATAACCTTCGGCGTACTTGTTGGTCAGCACGCTGCCGACCGCCTGCATGACGGCCGGGCTGGTGTAGTTCTCGCTGGCGATCATCTCCAAGCCGTCGGCTTGGCGCTCGATTTCGCCGGCGATCGCCGCCCAGACCTCGGGATCTTCGTGCTCAAGGAAATTGGTCATCGACTTCTACCGCGCCCGAAGGGTGACAGAGTTTGAGCCCGCTATTGTCGCGTGCGCGCGGCAACAGTGTCAATCGGGCGGTGTTGGCTGCGGTCGGCCGTTGAAGGGCGCGGCGGGTCAGCCGTCGTTGTTGAACGCGGCCAGCGCGGTGGCCTCGTCGGTCGCGATGTCGAACAATCGGTCGAGCTTTGTGATCGCGAAGACTTCGTAGATCTCGGGGCGAATGTTGCTCAGCCGCATTTTGCCCTTGGCCGCCTTGACCTTCTTGTCGAGCGTGATCAGTTTGCCGAGCGCGGCGCTGGACAGAAAATCGACCTGCGAAAAATTCAACAGCAGTTTCGCGCGGCCGTCTTCTTCGACGAGCGCGAACAGCTCTTGGCCCATTTCCTGGATATTGCCTTCGTCCAGGATCTTGCGATCGACGAAGCGCACGACCGCGACATCGCCTACTTCCGCGACTTCCAACCGGCGATTGACCGCCATGAAGAACTCCCTGCGCGTTGCTGATGCGAGCGACCGATCCGTAACGGAAAAACCGGTTCCACGGAATGTGCAACCGCAGCATCCAGCCGCCCCGACCCAGAGCAGAGCTGCCGCCAACCGAGCTTCGTATGGTTGTATAATGCCGCCCATTAGGGGTGTCAAGATGCGGCGGAAACGCGACATGCGTTGACGATCTTCACCCGATCGCCCGCCGAGTGCAGGCTGCGTTTTGACCCCTGCAAGCCCTGCTAAGTTCAACCCTGGCATTGGTTGAGGCTGCTTCGTGGCGTAGGCAATCCGGCGCTCGGCGCTTGGTTTGCCCTAGACGATTGACCATGCATTCTGGCGTGGCATTTTGGCTCACCGCGTTCGTCGTTATCGCCGAGGGTTCAGGCGGCGCAGCAGCGGCTGATCTCCCGCTGGTTGTGCATCTCGCCTCGGGCCGGACGTTCGAGGGGCAGATCGACGCCAAAACCGACGACGAGCGGTTATGGCTGCGGACGGTTCGGGGCGGAATGATGGTCGAGCGACCGATCGCTTGGGATGCCGTGCGCTTTGCCGACGTGGGTGGTGAAACGATCGCGTCCGCTCAATTGCGCAGTCGAGCAAATACACTGAAGAGCGACACACCAAGGCGATTCACCGACCCGCCTCCGCGCCCACGCCCGGAATCGACGCCGGGCGAGCCCACCGCGCCACGTCCTACGGAGCGCGAACCAATGCCTCCACGAATCGCGACGCTGCAAGTCGAAGCCACGGTTGCAAACTGGGACGCTGACGTGGAAACCGACGGCATCTCGCTCACGGTCCTACCGATCGACACGTTCGGCAGGGCCGTACCAGTCGAGGCGACGCTTGAGGTGGAGCTGATTGGCGAGGGACCCGGCTCGTACGAAACGCTCCGCACATTTCCGGTCCTCGCGCGCTGGACGCGCGCGCTGCGGGCCGACGACTTCGG
Organism: Pirellulales bacterium; assembly: GCA_035550355.1. GTDB lineage: Bacteria > Planctomycetota > Planctomycetia > Pirellulales > PNKZ01 > DATAXP01. The sequence continues at coordinate 3,370 of DASZPI010000808.1, read as the reverse complement.
CCCCGCCGGCTATGTCTTGCCGCTCGAGTATCAGTGGTACCATCCCGAATTCAATTTGAAGCTCGGCCAGTACGGCCTCGTGCACGTGACCCTAGCCGTGCCCGGCAGCGGCACGTTCGAAGCGACCGCGTCGGCGACGAATTTGCGTCCGTTCAGCCCGCTGCGCGATCGCTGGCAGCAATTCAATAACCAGCGATTCTTCCCGAACGAGCGCACCGGCTTAGGCAAAGTGCAAGTGCCACAAACCACCGGTCTGTAAACAGCGAAGCGAGTTGATCGATGCACGATGCGCGTTACGATCGATCGAATGCGCACGACGATCCAAGGCCGAACGCTCGAAATCTGCCAGGGAAATATCGTCGAGCGCGCGGTCGATGCGATTGTAAACGCCGCGAATAGCGCGCTGGCGGGCGGTGGCGGGGTCGATGGGGCGATTCATCGTCAGGGCGGGCCGGAGATTATGGCCGAGACTCGGCGACGCTATCCGCACGGCTGCCCGACCGGCTCGGCGGTGATTAGCGGCGCGGGTCACCTGGCGGCGAAATACGTGATCCACGCGGTCGGGCCGGTTTGGCGCGGCGGCCAGCAGGGGGAAGCTGAACTACTGGCGAGCGCTTATCGGCATGCGTTCGAGTTGGCCGTCGAACACGGCTGTGCGAGCATCGCATTGCCGGCGCTGAGCACGGGCGCCTACGGTTATCCGATGGATCTGGCGAGCCGGATCGCCTTGCGATCGGCGCGTGATTTTTTGGCCGCGCCGAGCACGCTGACGCGAATGGAATTCGTTTTGTTCGGCCCGGCCAACTACGGGGCGTTCGCTGCGGCACTTGAAGAAATGATGGGCGGCGAATCCGCCTGATTCGCCGCCCACGTTCAGTGCCGACCCAGTTTGTGCCGAAAGCAGTTACTTGTGTGCCGCCAGCGGCAATGTGTAGCCCAGAGCGCCGATGATCTTCTTGCCGCGATAGTTCTCGTGGCACATGACGCATTTATCCATCACGACCGGCAACGGTGTCGTGGCGCGCAAAAAACTTTGACCGTCGCGAGTTTCAATCTCTTCGTAGTACGGCTTCTCGGCGAGCATTTCTTTGATCGCCCGCCGCTCGAAGTCGTCGCGGGGCTTGTTGTCGTCGTTGATCGGTTCGCCGCTGCCATCGAGTAGCCGCACTTCGTGCCAGCCTTTTTCGTCCATCGAATGGAACAGCACCTTGAATGCTTCGCCGGCGGGCAGGTCGGACTTCTCGTCGACGTAGTGCTTCGTCACGAGCACAATCGCGGTCTTGTAGATATCGTCGAGCAGTTTCACCTCGCGCCGCGCCCGGTCGACGACCTCTTTGGGTACTTCGCTGCTCTTGTCATCGGCCTGCGCCCAGAGGGCGGCAAAGCCGACGAGTAGTCCGGACAAGCCGACGACGATTTGCGTGCGTCTCATGATTCCACCTGTGTTTTGGCGTGCGTGAGAATACTGGACAACGTTGTCCAGTATTGTCGCCCCAGTCTACCCCGGCTATACTGGATGTCAACATCCACTTTGTAGGTTCTCCGCCACGATGTTCTCGCAAACCGTCGAATATGCCTTGCGCGCCATGGTCTTTCTCGCCGATCGGCAAGACGCCCCGCGCACCACCGAGCAAATTGCCCGCGTAACCAAGGTGCCGGTGGCGTACTTGTCGAAGGTAATGCAGGCGTTGAATCGAGGTGAACTGGTCGTGGCGCAGCGCGGCGTGCGCGGAGGTTTTCGTCTCGCGCGATCTTCCGAAAAAATCACGATCCTCGACGTGGTCAACGCGGTCGAGCCGGTGCAGCGCATCCGTACCTGTCCGCTGGGACTTAGCGCCCACAGTCATCGCCTGTGCCCGCTGCATAAGCGTATGGACGACGCCTTGGCGGTGATGGAACGTGCGTTCCGCGAGACCACGCTGGCCGAGGTGCTGGCCGAGCCGACGACGAGCATACCGCTGTGCGATTTTCCGCCGCGGCCGAAACGCGCGAAATCGCAAGCGACGTAGCGGCGATTACTTCACGATCAGGTTGATCAAGCGGCCATTGGGCGGGACGATCACTTTGACGACCGTCTTGCCGGCGAGGTGTTCTTGTACACGGGCGTCGGCGCGAGCGGCAGCTTCGATGGCATCGGTCGCTGCGTCGGCTGGCACAGTCACACGGCTACGCAGCTTGCCGTTGATCTGCACCGGAACCTCGATCGTGTCCTCTTTGATCTTTGCTTCGTCGAACGCCGGCCACGGCTCGTAGGCTAGCGTTTTGTGATGTCCGAGCAGCGCCCACAGTTCTTCGCACAGGTGCGGTGCGAATGGCGACAGAACGAGCACGAACTTTTCCATGGCCTCGCGCGGGCGCGTGGTTTCCTTGGTGAAAAAGTTCGTGAACTCCATCATCTTGGCGATCGCGGTGTTCAGCGACAGCTTTTCGATGTCGCCAGTCACGTCGCGAATCGTGCGATGAAGGACCCGTGCCTGCTCGGCGGTCAACTCGGACGTTTGCACGGCGGCGTGCAGCTCGAGCGTCTCGCTGCGATCGTTGACGATCAACCGCCAGGCCCGATCGAGGAACCCGCGCACGCCGTTCACCCCTTCCATGCTCCACGGCTTCGACGCTTCCAAGGGACCCATGAACATTTCGTACAATCGCAGCGCGTCGGCGCCGTACTCGGCCACCACGTGGTCGGGGTTCACCACGTTGCCGCGCGCCTTCGACATTTTCCCGCCGTCCTCGCCGAGAATCATGCCTTGATTCACCAGCCGGCGGAACGGCTCGGCGGTGCTCACCAAGCCGCGGTCGAACAGCACCTTGTGCCAGAATCGCGCGTACAGCAGGTGCAGCACGGCGTGCTCGGCGCCGCCGATGTACAGGTCGACAGGCATCCAAGCACGCTCGACTTTGGGATCGACAAACGCGTCGTCGTTCTTCGGGTCGAGAAAACGCAGATAGTACCAGCACGAGCCGGCCCATTGCGGCATGGTGTTCGTTTCGCGCTTGTATTTCTTGCCGTCGATCACCGGGTACAGCCAGTCGTGCGGCGCTTCATCGAGCGGCGGCTCGGGGCGACCGTGCGGCTTGAACTCGAGCATCGCGGGCAGATCGACCGGCAGGTCGCTGGGGTCAACGGCGCGCAGCAGGCCGGTGGGCTGCCCGGCGTCGTCGAGCTCGTGCAGGATGGGGAACGGCTCGCCCCAAAAATGTTGCCGGCTAAAAAGCCAATCGCGCAGTTTGTAATTCACCGCCTCGCGGCCGAAGCCCTGCTTGTGCAGGTCGTGCGTGATCAGTTCTTTGAACTCGGCCGTGGGGGTTCCGTCGTACGGTCCTGAGTTGATGGCGGTTCCCGGTCCGGGATACCCGGCCGTGGCGGCGA
>DASZPI010000807.1:0-11283 GCA_035550355.1 Pirellulales bacterium | reverse complement strand
GATTTTGCGATTCCGAAAAGCAAGCTGCAGCCGAAGAAAATCGAGCTTGCCGAGATGCTGATCAACGCCGCCAGCGAAGCCAAATTCGACATCGGCGACTACACCGATCGCTACCAGCAACGCGTTCACGAGCTGATCGAGATGAAGAAGCGCGGCCAGGAGATCGTCAGGCCGGAAGAACCCGAGGAACCGCGCGTCATCAACCTGATGGAAGCCTTGCGGCAGAGCGTGGCCAAGGCGAAGGGCGAACGGCCGAAGCGCGCGAAGGCGCATGGCAAGAAAGCGTCGCATCCTCCGGCGCGGCGGCGTAAACGTGCGTGATGGTGGGCTGCCGCTGCCGGCAAACTTTGGATCGATCGCGGGCCAAACAGCACGGGTGTGCGATGGTGGATTGGGCGGCTGGTTTGCCGAAAACTGCGCTCGGCGGGAATTCGCACGGGCGGTTGAAGCGATTAGCTCAACTCAATTTCCACGGGCGCGAGGATTTGTGCCGCTTCGACGCTGCCGGTGAAGGCTGGCAACACGCAGCGGCTGGCTTGCCAGCCGTGATGGCGCAGCCGTCCGCGATAGGGAGGTTGCCCGGTGACGTTGCCGGTCAGCTTATAGCGCGCGGCATCGAAGCCGGCGGGCACGGTCTGCTCGGAGCCTTCACTGCCGTCGACGATCGCGCCGACGCCGAAGGCACGGGTGATCACAGCGGCCGATTGCCGTTGAACATCGCGCGCTGCGGCGCCGATTTGAGCGTCGCTATACGCCGACAGATCTTCCTGGATGAAGTCGACGAACCGGGCTTCGCGCTGCAACAGCGCCAGCAGCGCCAAAGCGTCGCTGGGGCGCGCGGGCTCGGAACTTTGCTGACTGCGCGGCGACGGCTGACTGGGTGCGACAGCCCCAGAGCCGGCGGCCGAAGCAGCCGCAGTCGATGGCTGCGAAGCGCCGAGCGCGCGTTCCACCGCCTCGGCCGCGGAGCGGCGAAACAGAACCGCAAAGAACGCACGAAAAGCTATGATCAGTCGGTGCATCCTGCCGATCGTAGGATGCGAGGGGCAGATTGTCCACCCGCTGCGACCGGCTTACCGCGAGGCGTCGCGCAGCTCTTCTTCCGTGGTGCGCATCTCCTCGAACAACTCTTGGAGCTCTTCGAATTCTTCCTCGGCGAGTTCCGCCTTGGGCAACTCGGCCGGTTCGTGATGCTCCCATTTCGCGACGCGCTGTCGGACTTGTTCCGAGTGCTCGTCCAACGACAACCAATCCCGCATGCCACTCATCGTGGTCCCCAATCCAAATCGTCCATTGTCCCGGGCGGTTCACCATAGCATTGGGGTGGCTCGGAACAAAATTGTTGCCGTGATTGGTGCAAACCGGATGCCCGGCACGACGAGTTAACGCGGGCGGTGCGAATTTCGGTATAATGTTTGCATTCCAACGATCCTCTTCAAAAACAGCACGCATTCTGCTTCGGAGCATCTATGGACGCTGCAAAGCTCGAGGGGTTTCGCGAACGGTTGCTTGCCATGCGTCGTCGCCTGGTCGGCGAGTTCAGCCATTTGGTCGACACGATGCCTGACCACGCCAGCGCGACGGGCGATGTCTCGGCGGCACCGACGCACCTGGGCGATATGGACAGCGAAGGGCTCGATGCCGAAATCGAGGTGCTGCAAACCGAGGAAGGAATCATCAACGCGGTTGACGACGCCATCCGCCGCACCGAGGACGGCACCTTTGGCACCTGCCAGAACTGCAGTAGGGCAATCTCGTCAGCGCGGCTCGATGCGATCCCGTACGCGCCGCTGTGCATCGACTGTGCTCGAACGGCACAGTAGGTGGGCGGTATCGAGCCGTCCTGCAGGCGGTCGCTAGGGCAGGTGCAGGATCGCCGGACACCACGGGTGCAGTTGCACGTGCGCAATAATGTCGGCGGCAATCGGCAACCATGCCCAGCGTGAAGCACGGCGAGCCTCGCGCGCTAAGGCTTGCAAGTTGACCTCGATCGAAGTCGGGCTTCTCCAGTTGCGCAGGCGCGGCCAAAACGCCGGCACATCACGGCAATAGGCGTCGAACCGTTCGCCCCAGATTTGCCGTAGGCTCGTTTCTTCGGCGGCAACGGTTCCGTACGCGTAATACGCAATGCCCAGGGCCACCAGCACGCCGAACGTGACACTATGCGCAAAGGGTGCAACCGAAAGCGCGATCAGAAACGTGCCCACATACAGCGGGTGCCGACACAGCGAGTACGGTCCGACCGTCACCAGCGATCGCCCTTTTCGCCCGCCGATGTACAGCGTGGCCCAAAAGCGGATGATCGCGCCGGCAAGGAACATCGCCCAGGCCATCGCGTCCAGGGCAATGTCGCTCCACGAACCGCTTCGCGGCACGGGATCAAACGACCAAAAAACGATCGACGCCCCGGCAATGACCACGGCAGCCCCGACCGCGCCCCGCAACCGGAAGGCGAGTCCCTTGGGCAGGTCGCGATGTCGGTCGTCAATCGCAAGCGGCAGCGAATCGACATGCGACCGGTCCAAAACCGGCATTGCGCAGTCGAAGCTTTCAGAACTCGTCGCAATCATGCAGTGCACTCAGGGAAGCAGAATCGAGTCGTGGATTTCCGATGCTAGCGTCGGCAGCAGCTCGGGGCACGCCCCATCGCGTCAGTCCCGGAAAAGGCTGCTTAGCCGGCACGGTTTACGGAATTGCTACAGTTTATCGCCAAAAGCTCCGATCAACTTGAGGCCAAGGTGTGGTTGGTTCCGTGTTCGTCAAAGTTGCTCGGTCGGCCCGAAAGCCCGTCATGCGTTGCCTCCACTGCGAAGATGAAGTTGCCGATGGCGAGCGCGCCGACACCGGGCGATCAGTCTGCTTGCGGTGTGCTGCGGCCGCTGCGCGATCGTCGGTCGCAGGTGCCCATTCCGCTGCGCCCGAAACCGTGAGTGCCGAGGCTTCGATCGGCGGCGCGTTTGCAGCACGAAGCACCAGCGGTAGCCCGACCTGGGCAACGTGGGAACTCAACGAACAACTGCGGCATGTCGAGCGGGTGCTGGCCATGGGCACCGCTCAGGATGTCGAATCGCAAAAGCGACGCTGGCGGCGAGTCGATCCTGCGCAGCCTTGGAACGCGTCGCGCACCGCGTCGATCGACGCAGCGAAGCCGTCGCCGATTCGCCGCGCCGCGTCGGCACTGGCATGGGTGGCAACGGCCATCGGACTCATCGGGCTGACCTTCGGCGCGGTGCTCGTCGGCTGGGGATGGACACAAGATCGTGCCGGATTGCTTGACCTCGGCATCCCGGCGCTGGTGGTTGGCCAGGGAGTGTTGATGGCAGGGCTGCTGCTGCATTGCCTGATGCTGGCCGCCGAGCGTCGGACCATCGCCAACCCCATCGAGTCGTTCGACGAACGGGTCGAGCGGATCAAACATCGCCTCGATGAACGGTAATCGTGCACGTTAGATCTGGCGCGGTCCGGGTGGCACCGTTGGCGGCTTGGCCAACTGCTCGAGAAACGGAGCCAGGTGCTTGGCCGGGCCGTGCTCGATGGCCTTGGCCTGCTCGAAAAACGCACGCGCCCGATCGCGCTGTCCGTCGAAAAACAGTTGCACACCGAGCAGGAACAGCGGGTCCGGATCGTTGGGCTTTTCGGTTGCCTGTTTCGCCAGCGCTTCCCATTGAGCTGTCTTGGCGAGTTTGTTATCGCCGTAAATCTGAACCAGGCGGAAATTCGAGCTTGGCCAGCGAGCGTCGAGTTCCAGGCCTCGCTTGAGCGCTTTGGCAGCCAACTCCCAGCGCCCCAGGGCCGCCAGCGCCAGACCTTCGCGAAAGTACGAGTCAGCCACATCCGGGGCCGAGGCGGCGGCATCCTTATATCGTTGGAAAGCGCTGCTGTAGTTTTGTTTGCGAAAATAGTTGTCGCCAATCGCGACCAGTTGCTGGGCCCGTTGCTGAGAAGTGCGGTTTGACGCACGAACTGCCGGAACGCCCGGGGCCGGCGCAGCGCCGCCGGCGAGGACGCCAAATCCGTTGATCGGCGCAGCGGCCTGGGGCGCTGGCGCCTGCGGCACGACGGCCGGAGCGATCGGGCCGACCGCCGCGCCGACTCCGCCGAAAATATGCGATGGACCGTACAGCGAATCGGCCGGAACGTACAGCGGGCCCGATCCCCACCAGCGCAGCGACGGCCCAGAGCCGCCGTAACCGTACGTGCCGTAAACGCCCGACGACCAGCCGCCCGATGACCAGCCGCTCGACGACCCATGGTAATGATGATGGTGTCGCGCCTCGGCCGACCGGCCAAGCCAGCCGATGCCGACGAACGCAGCAATGCACAGCAGTACATTCCCGAGCATCGCAGCAGTCTCTCCGCCGGCCGCGCTTGGTTCGACCGTTGAATTATCGAGGGATCGACCGCGTTCGTCCACCGACATTTCCGGCCACTCCGCTCGGGCGCTTCGCCGAGCAGGGCCGGACTCGTGCTCAACCCATGCTGGCCAATCCAAGCACATTTCGCAGGGCGGTCATCGCGATCTCGCCAAATTGACGCGGCGAAATGGCCCAAAGCTGCGGGTTCATCAGCTCGATCGATACGGCTCCGCGATAGTCGATCGAGCGCAGCCGGTCGACGATCGGGCCCAAGAAAATGTCGCCGTCGCCGGGCAAAACTCGATCCGAATCGGCGGCGAGCTCGCGAGCCACTCCCGCCAGGTCGCACAGCTGCACATGGAACAGGTTGTCGACGGTCAGGTATTCGAGGTCTTCAGGCTTGCTTGGTCCGGTGTAGTAATGGAACGCGTCGAGGCATAAGCCTAGCTGCGGTGAGCCGCACTCGGCGACGAGGGCCGCCGCAGTCTGCAGGTTATTGCCAAAGCTGGCAGCCGCCTGAAACTCGAGCGCCAAGCGCACCCCATGTTCCCCGGCCAGTTGCGCGGCTTGCCCGAGCGAAACCTGCGTTCGTTCGAGGTCCTGCTGCGCCAGCGGTCCCATCAGGTCGCAGGCAACGACGAGGGTACCGACTCCCAGATCGCGGCAGATCGCCAGCCTGCGCGCAAAGTGCGACCAATGCTCGCGACGCGACTCGCCCTGGCTAACGAGCAACCCTCCTTGATAGGCTGCCGCCGGCAGCGCGATCCGATGCTCGTCGGCCAGGCGGCGCACGTCGTCGAGGCTGTGGCGCTCGAGGTACGTTTCCAACTTGCCCAGCCAGAGTTCGATCGCGCCGCACGCACCGGCTGCATAGTCGGCAATGTCCTCGTCCAGCGGCGCATTCAGCGAGCAGACCTGGCTCAGGGCGGGAATCATAAGTGCTGCACCCGTGCGACCAACGCCGATGATTGTCGATCACCGTGGCGATTCGCCGCGCTAGCCTGCGTTGATCGCCGGTTGGTTCCGTAGTTTGTCGGCAAGGACTGCGACGCATTCGTCTCGATGCACGCGCCATTGCTTCAGCGAGTCGCGGTCGCGGATCGTCACGGTGCCGTCGGCCAGCGATTGGCCATCGACCGTGATGCAGAACGGCGTGCCGATCTCGTCCTGCCGACGATAGCGGCGTCCGACGGCCCCTTTCTCATCGTAGTACACGTTCCATTGCTGCTTCAGCGCACGATAAATCGCCTGCGCCACTTCGGGCATCCCGTCCTTTTTTACCAACGGGAACACGGCGGCCTTGATCGGCGCGATCCGCGGGTGAAATCGCAGCACGACGCGCGATTGCATTTTTCCGCCTTCATCCGGCGCTTCGTCCTCGTGGTACGCTTCGCACAAAAAAGCCAGCGTGGCCCGGTCGGCCCCGGCGCTCGGCTCGATCACGTGCGGAATGTAGCGCTGCTTGGTCATGTCGTCGAAGTAGCTCAGGTCTTTGCCCGAGCCCTTGTGCCGCGGCTTGCCATCGGCGCCCAATTCCACCACCAGTCGATCGCCTTCGCGCACGAGCTTGCCTTCCATGTGGCTGCGCAGGTCGAAGTCGCCGCGGTGGGCAATTCCTTCCAATTCGCCGAACTCCCCTGCTTCGAGGAACGGGAACGCATACTCGATATCGGCGGTGCCGCACGAGTAATGGCTGAGCTCGTCGGAGGCGTGATCGCGCAGCCGCAGGCGATTGCCTGCCAGTCCCAGATCGGTGTACCAACGGTACCGGCGATCGCGCCAGTACTGGTACCACTGCGGCGAGCTATCGGGTTGGCAGAAGAACTCGATCTCCATCTGCTCGAATTCCCGCGAGCGGAAGGTGAAGTTGCGCGGCGTGATCTCGTTGCGAAAGCTCTTGCCCATCTGCGCGATGCCAAACGGGATCTTCACGCGCGAACTGTCGACCACGTTCTTGAAGTTGACGAAAATGCCTTGCGCCGTCTCCGGACGCAGGAAGGCCGTATCGGCTTCGGTGCCAAGCGCACCGATGATCGTCTTGAACATCAGGTTGAAATCGCGCGGCTCGGTGAGTTGGCACTTCTCGAACTCGCCCGGGTGCTTGCTCGGTTTCAGCGGGCACTGGCTGGTTGCAATGTGATCGATGCGGAATCGGCCCTTGCAACCTTCCGTGCGGCAGTCGACCATCTTGTCGACGAACAGGTCGTAGTGCCCCGAGCATTTCCACACCTGCGGGTGCATGATGATCGTGCTGTCGAGGCCGACCATTTCGTAGGCTTCCGGCGCGCCGGGCAGGGTGGCAAGGTCGTCGTGCCCTGCAACCATGTCGCGCCACCAGGCTTCCTTGATATTGCGCTTCAGCTCGACGCCCAAAGGGCCGTAATCCCAGAAGCCGTTGAGGCCGCCGTAGATTTCGCTCGACTGAAACAGAAAGCCTCGCCGTTTGCACAGCGAGACGAGTTTTTCCATGTCCATGGTCTGGGGTCGGATTTTGGGATCGGAAATCGGTTGAGAGGACGCTTGCGGTTTAACAGATCATGCCCTGATCGTCCATGCCTGGACGTCCAGTCGCGGCACGAGGGCGATCGTGTCGAGCCGCGCAGCAATCGCGATGTCGGACTCAAAGCCTTCGGCCACCAGATTGCGCCCGCCTTGCGTGTCGTGCAGCGCGGCAGTCAGGTCGGTTGCCTCGGCCGACCGCCAGGCATCGACCGCGAGGGTCGTCTCGTCGTTCCATTGCCAGGCGTTGCGGTCGCCGAGCAGCGGTGCGGCAATGGCGCCGGCGGTCAGCACATCTTCGCGCGAGATTTCGCCGCGCGTGCCGGCGCATACGATTTGGAGGTTGTGCTCGCGGGCAAGCGCCTCGACCAGGCTGCGGCGGTTGACCAGCGCGCCGAGCAGCACTTGATGGGCCCCTTGGCAGCGCAGCATGGCGCGCGTGCCGTTGGTCGTCGTGAATACGATCGTCCGTCCGGAGACGACGTCGCGCGCATACTCGGCCGGGGAGTTTCCTAAATCGAACCCCGCGATGCGCACGCCCTGGCGTTCGCCGCCCAAGAGCGCTGGCTGGGCTCGATGGCTGGCCGCGCGCTGTCGGGCCTCGTCGACCTCGAGGCACGGGATCACCTCGCGCGCTCCGGCCGCAAGCGCATAGGCAATGGTCGTCGTCGCGCGAAGACAATCGATCACCACGACCGTGGCGCCGTCCAGCCCCGCAGACGGAATGAGGTCGGGAAGAAAATGGACGCGCAGTTGACGCATGGCCGGCGAATGCGAATGCTAACAGCGAAACGAGCCCGCCAGTTTAGCATTTTGCACCCAGCCTGATCAGGCTGCATTTCATGGCACTGCCCGACCTTGTCGATCGGCTCCAGCGCAGCGGCCAATTGGTGCGCGTGTCGGCCGAGGTCAGCCCGGAGCTCGAGATTGCCGCCTTGACGCGACGAGTGTGTCGGCAAAACGGTCCGGCGGTTCTGTTTGAAAGTCCTGCGGGCAGCCAGATTCCGGTTGTCACCAACCTGCTGGGCTCGGCCGAGCGGATTCGCCAAGCGCTGGGCGTAACCTCGTTGGACGAGGCGAACGAGCGAATCGAGCGCTGGTTGGCTCCCGATCCGTCGGACGCGAGTTGGCTCGAACGATTACGCGGCGGCGCGAACACCAGTCGTTTCGGACCCCAGACCGTTCGGTCGGCTGGTTCGCAGCAGGTTGTCGAGCTGGGGCGCGATATCGACCTGCGATCGTGGCCGATTCTGCGCTCCTGGCCGATCGAGCCACGGCCCTCGCTGCGATCGGCATTGCTGATGATTCGTCCGGTCGACGATGCGTCCGCCGCCGACGCGCTGAGCGTGCGGCTGGTCGACGCCGAGCTGCTCGATCGCAATCGTTTCGGCCTGGTGATCGATCCGACCGACGCATTGCATCGGGCATTGGCCCGACAGGCCGCGGAAGGAGCATCGGTCGCCGTTGCCTTGGTGCTTGGTTGCGAGCCGCAACTCGCGCTGGCTGCTGCGCTGCCGGTGGGCGCGTTCGCGCCGCTCGAACTGGCCGGCGTGCTCGGGCAGCGGCCGATCGAGCTGGTGCAATGTCGCACCAGCGATTTGCAAGTCCCGGCAGTCGCCGAGGTCGTGCTCGAGGGGACGATCGAACCGGCCAAAGACATGGCGGTATCGGCTCCGCTGAGTTCCGAATCGGGGTATGTCGGGCCTGCCGCGCCGACGTTCCTCGTCGAGGTTGCGGCGCTGACGCACCGCCTGAACCCGTTGCTGCCGGCTACGGTGGTCGATGCGCCGCCTGCCGAGACGAGCGCGATTCAGGCGGTGGTGGGGCGTTGGCTGCGGCCGCTCATCGTGCGCATCGTGCCGGAGATGGTTGATTACAACCTGGGTGCGGAGCTGGGGCCGCGGCAGTACGCCGTTCTTTCGATCCGCAAGAGCCAGCCGCATCAGGCGCGGCGCGTGATGGCGGCGGTGTGGAGCACGCCCTGGCTTGCCGCGGCAAAGTTAGTGGTCGTGGTCGATGAACACGTCGACGTTCACAGCGCGGACAAAGTGTTGCGGGCGATTGGCGTCCATGCCGATCCGGGTCGTGATTTTGTGCCCTGGCTCGGCGGTTCGTCGACCGCGGATCATGCCGCCGCCGATCCGTGGCGACGCAGTTGTGTGGGGATCGATGCGACGGAAAAAGTCGCTGGCGAATCGGCCGGTCGCTGCCCGCCGCGGCTCGTCGAACCGCCGGAACTCGACAACTGGGTCCGGCGGTGGGCCGATTTCGGCGTGTTTTGACCCCCGTTCATCGCCGCGCTTCTGCGGTTATGATGGCAGATTCCCCGCGGTTATCTGGGTGCTGCCGTGAGTTGTCGGCGAATCGGCAGTTGCTTAGGCGGGGCGGTTCGAGGCGGACAAAATGCCGGTCGATAAATCGGAAGCCCGCGTGCGTCGGATGTTCGGCGATATCGCTGCGCGCTACGATCTGCTGAATCATCTGCTGTCGCTGAATCTCGATAAGTATTGGCGGTGGCGTACGGTGCGCGATGTGCCTCCGCGAGGCGGCGAGCCGGTGCTCGATCTGTGCACGGGCACAGGCGATTTGGCGCTGGCGTATGCGCGGGCAACCGACGGCCAAACTCCGGTCGTGGCGGCAGATTTCTGTCATCCGATGCTCGTCGTCGGACGGGCCAAGAGCGCGCGGGCGGGGATCAACGGAGCGGTTCGGTTTGTCGAGGCCGACGCGCAACATTTGCCGCTGCCCGACGACTACTTTCAGATCGTCAGCGTCGCGTTTGGCCTGCGCAACGTCACCGATACCGACCGCGGTCTGGCCGAGATGGTGCGGGTTTGTCGGCCGGGCGGACGCGTGGCGGTGCTGGAGTTTTCGAAGCCGGGCGGACCGCTGAAAGCAATGTATCAGTGGTACTTCAAATTCGTCTTGCCCTGGATCGGTCAGCGGATCTCGGGCAGCGCCGACGATGCGTATCATTATCTTCCCCAAAGCGTCGGCGAGTTTCCGTGCGGCCAGGCGCTGGCCGATCGCATGACGGCAGCCGGACTGGCCGACGTGTGGCGGCGGCCGATGACGCTTGGCGTGGCGACGTTGTATGTAGGCACCAAGCCTGTGGGCTCGGCGCCGGGCGGTGAGCGATGACTCGCCGGACCTACGTCGTCGGCATCACCGGCGCGAGCGGCGCGATTTACGCGCGCCGGCTGTTGGAAACGTTGCTCGCGGCCGATTGCCAGGTGCAGCTATCGATCAGCCCCTCGGGAGCGGCGGTGATCGAACAAGAGCTCGGGCTGTCGATCGATTTGGACAGGTTTCGTGTTGCGGATTTGCTGCCGGCGGTCGACAAGCCCGATCGCGTGCGCTATTGGCATTACGAAGATTACTCGTCGCCAATGGCCAGCGGCTCGGCACGAAGCGACGGCATGGTCGTCTGCCCGTGCTCGGGGAGCACGCTAAGTGCGATCGCGCACGCCGCCAGTGGCAACCTGATTCAACGCGCTGCCGAAGTACACCTGAAGGAGCGGCGCAAGTTGATCGTGGTGCCGCGCGAAACTCCGTTGTCGCTGCCACAGATCGACAACCTGCGCGCGTGCGCCGTGGCCGGGGCGGTGGTGTTGCCCGCCATGCCCGGATTCTATCACGGTGCGACCACGCTGGACGACCTGGTGAACTTCGTGGTCGCAAGAATCTGCGACCAACTGGGAATCGAACACACCCTGATGCGCCGCTGGGGCGAGGGCTGAGGCATGCCGAAGTCAGAAGTCCGAGCGCAGAATGAGGAGCGTGCGAGCGCCATCGCTGCGCGCGCTTCGGCCTACGTCCATCGTGCTTCGGCGTTCCTTCAACTGATCCGCTTCAGCCATACGATCTTCGCGCTGCCGTTTGCATTGCTGGCGGCGTTGATGGCGTGGAGTTACGAGCCCGGCGCGGCGTGGGGTGCTCGGCAGCTTGTGGGGATCGTGCTGTGCATGGTGTTTGCGCGCAGCACCGCCATGGCGTTCAACCGGCTGGTCGATCGGCGGCTCGATGCGCTGAACCCGCGAACCGCGGGGCGACATTTGCCCGCCGGTTTGTTGAGCGTCGGCGCCGTGAGGATGTTTGCGCTGCTGTCGGCTGCGACGTTTGTGGCGAGTACGCTGCTTTTTTTGCCGAATCGCTGGCCGTTGTATTTAAGCGTTCCGGTGTTGCTGTTCGTGTGTGGCTACAGCTTCGCCAAGCGATTCACGGCGGTGGCGCATTTTTGGCTGGGCGCGGCATTGAGCTTGGCGCCGATCGCCGTGTGGATTGCGCTGTTGGGGCGCGTCGATGCCCCTGCGGTGGTGCTTGCCGCCGCCGTGGCGTTCTGGGTCGCGGGCTTCGATATCGTTTACGCCTGCCAGGACTACGAAGTCGACGCGCGGCTGGGACTGCACAGCGTGCCCGCGAAGCTCGG
>DASZPI010000806.1:0-6067 GCA_035550355.1 Pirellulales bacterium | reverse complement strand
GGCAGCGGACCATTGGTGTTGTCGCCGCTGGATGATTTGAAGCGCGCCGATATACCCGCCGACCAGTTGAAAGCCGCCGGCTTCGGTGACCCGGCCCAAGCACCCGCCGACCTCGTCGCCATCTACGGTAAACCGGACGAGAAGAGCGGCTGGGGCGGGAACCTGAAATTCGCGCTCGGGCCCCACGATCGAGCCTTAGCATTCGTCACCGGTGGACGCCAACGCATTCAATTCATCGATCCAATCTCGGGCAAGTTAGGGGGCTCGGCCTCGGTCGATGACGCGATTTCAGCGCTGGCTTATAGCCCCGACGGCAAGACGTTCGCCACCGCCGATCTCGGCAACGCGGTTCGGCTATGGTCGACCCATCCGGCAAGCGAACAGGCCAAGCTCACGGGGCACAAGCATCCGTTGCGAGCTTTAGCGTTCAACGCCGACGGTCGCACGCTTGCGTCAGGCGATGCCGGCGGCGGTGTGATGCTCTGGGATGTTGCCACTCGCACCGCAAAGTCGGCGATTCCGGACCAGACGGCCACCATCACCGCGCTGGCATTCAGCCCCGATCACAAACTGCTGGCAATTCTTGGGCTCGAATCGATGTTCAACATCTGGGATCTCGATGCTGGCCGTGAATATGCGCTGAAGTTGCACGACACATCGGGCAATCACGTGGCGGCCTGTTTCAGTCCCAGCGGCAAAGTTCTCTACGGTTCAACGTCGGGGGGCTTGATTCGTTCGTGGAATATCGCCAGCGGCGAAAGGCGCGAAATCGCCTCGATCAACGGCATCAACGTCACTGCGATTGCCGTGCATCCATCAGGGCAAATGCTGGCCTCGGTCCAACACGATGGCACCGCGCGCCTCTGGGATCTGACGAAGAAAAAATTGAACGCTGAACTGAAGCGTTGGCAGCTTGGACCGTCCGATGGAAAATTCGGCAGCGTCGCGTTCGATTCGACGGGGAAGTACCTGCTCACGGGAAATGCGAATGGCACGATCTATGTCTTGCGGCTGAATCTGCACGCAAGCACGGCGCCATCGGCGCCATCGGCGAAACCGGCGCCCGCGAAGGTCGAGCCGGCGACGGCTTCCTCGCCGTTCGACGCCCTGAAGCGCGCCGACATCGCGGCCGAGCAGTTAAAACGCGCTGGCCTGGGCGATCCGTCGAAAGCACCTGCCGAATTGGTCGCCATTGTCGGGACGGCAAAAGACAATCCGTGGGGGAATAGTAATTCACGCGTTGCCATGGATCCCATGTCGCGAGAGTTCGTAATGACAGTCGGCGCCGCCAGGGTAATCCGCTTTTTGAAGCCCGAGTGCAAATCGGCCGGCGAGATCAGCGATTTGCCCGATCGCGCTCAGCGGCTGGTCTACAGCCCCGACGGCAAGCTGCTGGCCATTGGATTGGCGGCGGCGCAAAAGACAATCAAGGTTTTTGCCGCTGAGTCGGGCGCATGGAAGGAAAAGTACACGCTCGCCGGACATACCAGCGGCATCTGGGCGCTAGCGTTTACTTCCGATAGTCAAACGCTGGTTTCTGCCTCCTCGATCGGCGATCTGACGATTCGCCTGTGGGATATGGGCACCGGACAAGAGCGCGTCGTGATCACGCGCAAAGACCCGGCGACCACCCTGTCGCTGACTCCCGACGGCAAGCTGCTCGCCACCGGTCCCGGCAGCAACGACAAGGCGATTCGCTTTTATGACGTCGCGACCGGCAAAGAAGCGGGTACGCCCATTGAAACCAATGGCGGCCTGCCGTCGATCGCCTTCAGCCCCGACGGTCGCGCCATCGCCTCGGGCAGCACCACGGGCTACCTTCGCATTTGGAATCTTGCTTCGGGCAAGGCGGTCGGCGCCAGACTGGACGTGGTCAAGATTCTGTGGATTGCCTATCGACCCGATGGCGCCGTGCTGGCCGTGGCGTGCGCCGATGGCTCGGTCCGATTGTGCGATAGCGCGACCGGCGGAGAGATCAAACGCCTGCAGCTCGGCCCGCCCGATGGTCTGATCGACGAGTTGGCCTACGACGCGACGGGGCGCTATCTGCTCACGGCCAATGGCAACCAGACCGTTTATGTCATGCGGCTTGAGTGAACTTCGGTCCGTTGGGACGCGTTACTCGTCGAGCAGCCACTCGACGACCGTCACCAGGCCGTCGTCATCGTGCGCCGGCGCGATGCGATCGGCGGCCGCCTTGAGTTCGGGGGCGGCATTGCCCATCGCGATCCCCAGCCCGGCGGCAGTGACCATTGGCAGATCGTTCACGTCATCGCCGACCGCGCAGATCTCGTCCGGCGCAATGTCCCAATCGAGCGCCAACCGGTGGATGCCGGACCATTTGGTCTCGCCGACCGGTGCAATCTCGCACATGAAGCCACGATAGCGCGGACTGCGAATGACATGCGTGTACAGCGCGTCGGGCAGTTTGCGATCGAGCGCCTGGTGCAGCGCCTGCATCTGCTCGCGCGAACCCATCACAAAACCTGCGAACACCCCCTCGGGCGGGTCGCGCACCAACTCGGGCCGAATGCACTCGCAATTCGGATTCAGGGCTAAATACTCGGCCAGCTCGGGATGCTCGACTTGCACCGTGCGGCAGTAATAGTCGTAGCCTTGACCGTAGGTATCGCCGTACAGGATGGCGTCGTACCCTGCTTGTTCGACCACGCCGAGCATGGTGCACAGCACATCGCGCGGGAAACTCGCACAATGGATGGTCGAGTGATCGTGCGGACGCTTAATCAGTGCGCCGCTGGCCGAGATGATCGGAGCATCGATCCCCAGCGGCTCGGCAAGCGGCAAGGCACGGCTGTACCGCCGACCGGTGGCCAGCACGATCCGCAAGCCGGCGTCGGCCGCACGACGCAGCGCGGCAATGGTAGCCGGCGTCAGCTCGTTGTTGCTGTTAACCAGCGTTCCATCAATATCGAGAGCGAGCAGGCGGTACATCGTCATTCATCATAAATGGTAGCTCGCTGGCGGCACAGGGCAGGGTGGGATGATACGATGTCAAGGATGCAATGCACGACATTTACTGTACTGACTGGTTTGGCGATCGGATGGTCGGCGGCCATTGTTTCCGCGGCACCTCTTAGCCCCGCGGCCTTGACCGAGGCGCGCAATCGGATGGTCGATTCCGAAATCGCCGGCGCGGGGGTCCGCAACCCGCGCGTGCTCGAGGCGATGCGCAACACGCCGCGCCACGAGTTTGTCAGCCTCGCGCAGCGCGACATGGCCTATTACGACATGGCGCTGCCAATCGGCGAAGGGCAGACCATTTCGCCGCCGTTCATCGTCGCCTACATGACCGAGCAGCTCGATCCGCAGCCCAGCGACAAGGTGCTCGAGATCGGCACCGGCAGCGGCTACCAGGCCGCGGTGCTTAGCCCGTTGGTCAAGGACGTATATACGATCGAGATCAAAGAACCGCTGGGGCTGGCCGCGGCGCGCGTGCTCAAACGCTTGAAGTACACGAACGTGCACCCGCGCATCGGCGACGGCTATCAGGGCTGGCCCGACGTCGCACCGTTCGACAAGATCATCGTCACCTGTTCGCCCGAAAACATCCCGGAAAAGCTGGTCGAGCAACTGCGCGAAGGCGGACGCATGATCGTTCCCCTGGGCGAGCGCTATCAGCAGACGCTGTATTTGTTCCGCAAAGAAAATGGCAAGATGGTCTCCGAAGCGCTGCGGCCGACACTGTTCGTGCCGATGACCGGCGAGGCCGAAAGCCTGCGCAAGGTAAAGCCCGACCCGCTGCACCCGACGCTGGTGAACGGCAGCTTCGAAGAGATGGCCAAGGACGGCGACCTGGATGTGCCCAAAGGCTGGCACTACGTGCGCCAGGCGGCGGTGGTCGACGATTCGCGCGCGCCCGAGGGCAAGCGCTACGTGCGGTTCACGAACATCACACCGGGCCGCGGCAGCCAGATGTTGCAGGCGTTCCCGCTCGATGGTTCAAAGATTCCCGCACTCGACGTTTCGTTGATGGTCAAAGGCGAGGCCCTGCGCCCCGGCAATACTCCCGGCGAAGCAGCTTATGTGGTGGTGACCTTCTACGACGAGAACCAGCGTACGCTGGCCGAGCGCGGCATCGGCCCGTTCCGCGACACGTTCGACTGGCGCCGCGAGCACGCCGTGATTCGCGTGCCGCCGCGAACCGCGCATGCCATCCTGCGTCTTGGATTGCTAGGCGGGGTAGGGGAGTTGGACGTCGACAACGTCGCGATCGCGCCAACCAGGTGATTGCCGTCGTGTCGTGAGACGCATTGCCTTGGCCGCCACGCCCTAGCGTGCCGTTGATCCGAGCACCGCGGGCAGCCGCCGGTCGGCTGATCGAACCGCTGCGACGCGATTCGCTGAATCGCTTTAGGTGCGGCTTGATATGCTCGTGCGCCTGGCAAACGCCCGCCGCGCTTGGCGACTCACGGGGCGGAATGGCGCGCTGCCGACTTCGTAGCCCGGGTGGAGCGCAACGTTTGCCACCAGTCCCAGCGCGACGGCGTGCGCTAGCAGTCCCGAGCCGCCGTAGCTGACCAAGGGCAGCGACAGGCCCGTGACCGGCAACAGTCCGACGGTCATTGCCGTGTTGATGATCGCTTGGGTTGCGAACAGCGCGGCGACACCGGCGCCAATCAGTCGGCCGAATGGTTCTCGCGTGTGCTGGGCAATCGCGATCGACTGCCACACGATCGCGCCGTACATGGCCAGCACCATGGCCATGCCCCACCAACCGTAGCGCTCGCCCACGACGCTGAACACGAAGTCGGTGTGCGATTCGGGAAGATGGTATGCCGCGCGATCGTCGCTGGGCTCGCCGGCCCAATAACTGCCAAGCACACCGCCGAGTGCGATCAGTTGCTTCGATTGCCGAAGCTGATAGCCGTCGGCCGACGGCCGCGCTCCGGTCTCGGTTTGCTGAAACAGTGACGTGACGCGCGAGCGTTGCTCTTGGCTCATTTGAGTCCACAGCACCGGCGCGAGCACACAGCAGCCGGCGATCAAGGTCGCGAACTGCCGGCGTGTCGTGCCGGCAACATACAGCATGGCCATCAACACCGGCCCGAAAACGAGCGACGTTCCCAGGTCCGGTTCGCGCAAAATGAGCACCATCGGCAGCAGCGATACCAGCAGCGGGGCGACCAGCGCCGGCAGCGACGCCACCGACCCCCGCATGGCGAGGAAGTCGGCCAGGGCGGCTACATAAACCACCTTCACGAACTCCGACGGCTGGAACCCGATCGGCCCCAAGCGTATCCAGCGTTGAGCGCCGTTGATCGGCGGAAACCAATACACGGCCATCAATGCCAGCAGCCCCAGGCCAAAGGCGCCCAAGGTCCATGTTCGCAGGCCGCGATAGTTCGGAAGCAGAACCACGCCTGCCGCGAAGGTGGCAACGACGCACCAAGCCGCTTGCTGGCCGACAAACCGACCCGAACCTGATGCCAATTCAGCACTTCGGGAAATTGCCAGCAATCCGACCGTCATGAGCCCCGCGGCCGAGGCCAGCAACGGCCAGGGTAAATCGCGACCGAGCTTCGCAAATCGCAGCACGTTTCCCGGCTCCAGCACCTCGGCTAATTCGGCTCTGGCAACGAAGCTGCGGATCGTAGCGATTCTTCCAAATTTGCGATATATCGCCAAATTAGCGCCAGCTACTTGCGTTTACCCATAGTGTGAGCATATTGGTGGTCATACAGGCTACGCAAATACCTTAGCTATCCGACACGGAAAAGTTTCTGCAAACCCTGTTGTTTACGTGCTACGCTTGCTGGGCAAAACAAACAGCCCGGAAAAGCAAAACACCTTAAGTCTTGGGGAGCATGATTATGGCTCGATGGAATGTGAAGAGTTTGGCCATGGCGTCGGTGGTGACGCTCGCCTCGCTGGGCGCGAATCTGACGGAAGCTAACGCGTTCTGGTGGAATCACGGCTACGGCTACGGTTCGGGCGGTGGCTCGAGCGGCGGCTGGGGCTCGAGCGGCGGATCCAGCGGCGGATATGCTCCGGTTACCTATGGTTCCAGCGGTGGCTCGAGCGGCGGTTGGGGTTCCAGCGGCGGCTC
>DASZPI010000805.1:0-3197 GCA_035550355.1 Pirellulales bacterium | reverse complement strand
GAGCTTCTGCACGTCGACCGGTAGGTGCGCCACCGATTGCGCGCCGTCGATCAGCACTCGCGCGTTGTACCGCTTCGCCATCTGAATCATCTCGCCGATCGGCAGCACCGTGCCGAGGCTGTTCGAGGCGTGTGTCAGGCTGACGAATCGCGTGCGCGGCCCGAGCAGGTTTTGGTAATCTTCCAGAATGATCTCGCCACGGTCGTTCACCGGAATCACGCGGATCACGGCCCCGGTTTCCTTGGCGATCATCTGCCAGGGGACAATGTTCGCGTGGTGCTCAAGGATCGAAAGCACGATCTCGTCGCCGGGCTGCAGGAACTTGCGGCCCCAGCTTTGGGCCACCAAGTTGATCCCCTCGGTGGTGCCGCGGACGAACACAATCTCTTGCGGGCTCGAAGCGCCGATAAACCGCTGCACGGTGGCGCGAGCATGCTCGTATGCGTCGGTCGCCCGAGCGGCCAACGTGTGCGCGCCCCGGTGAATGTTCGAATTGTCGCGCGCGTAGTAGTTCGACAGCGCGTCGATCACCGCCTGCGGCTTTTGCGTGGTGGCGGCGTTGTCGAGCCAGACCAACGGCCTGCCGTGTACTTGCTGGTGCAAGATCGGAAAATCTCGGCGGATCGCGGCAACATCGAACGCCCGCGGTCCATGTTTTGGAGCAAGGTTCGTATCGAACAAGCGTTCCAGGAACGTATGCTCGTGCCCCTGCGAACTCAGCGAGTGCTGCGGCCCAACGTGCGAAGTGCGCAGCTTCTGCACGAAGTTCCGCAGCCCCTCGTACCGCGGCGCTTGGCCCACCGGCGGCGTGTATTCGGATCCGCTACCAGCATGGCTAAAACCACCGGGAAGCGAACGCACAGGTACCGGATGCGCAGCGGTCGGCACCTGCGCGGTCGGCGGCGCCAAATGGGGCGATCCAACATCGTGCGAGGGAACGTGGCTCACGGACGACGAGCGCGGGTCGGCCGCGCTGGTGATCGTCTTCGCGTCGCCGTTGTGCTGCGGCGGCTCGTTGTAGATCCGTGTGGCCAACTGCGAGATGAAGTCCGGGTTGATATCGCTCATGCGTGTCGTCCTTGCGGCCTGTTACTTCACCTTCGACTTCGGCACGTCGTAATCGTGGTAGTATCCGACTTCGACATTTTCGAGTGCGGCGAGTGCGTCGTCGGTGAGCACGGCGGCGGAGAAGTACATGGTGAGCAGGTAGCTGGCCACGCCCAGGCTGTCGAGCCCCATCAGCCGTGCCGACAGGCTTGGGGTAATCTCGCCCGGGATGCCAGCCTGGTGCAGGCCCACCACCCCTTGATCGGCCTCGCCGATCCGCATCAACAGGATGCTCGTCGTGCCGGTCCACTGGTTCGATTGGTACCGGCTCTTGATCTCGAGCTTGTCGCAGGGGACCAGCGGAATGCCACGCCAGCTAATCACCGGCGTGCCGAACAGGTTGATCGTCACTGGCGGCACGCCACGCCAGGTGCACTCGCGCTCGAAGGCTGCGATCGCCTTGGGGTGCGCCAGGAAGAATGCCGGCTTCTTCCACACCAAGGCCAGCAGGTCGTCCAAGTCATCCGGCGTCGGCGCGCCGTAACGCGTGCTGATCCGCATCGCCGGGTCGACCGAGTTGAGCAGGCCGAACTTCGTGCTGTTGATGATCTCCCATTCTTGACGCTCTTTGATCCCCTCGATCGTCAAGCGCATCTGCTCTTCGAGCTGATCGTACGGGCCGTTGTACAGGTCCGAAACGCGCGTGTGCACGCGGACCATCGTCTGCACCGCCGAGAGCGCGTATTCCCGAGGGTGTGCCGAGTAATCCACAAACGTTTCGGGAATCTCCACGTTCTCGGCAAACCCCGACACCAGGTCGATGTTCCGCTCGCCGTAGCGGTTGACCGTGGACTTTAATTCCTGGTGCTCGGCAATCGCCCGCTGGAACTCTTCGCTCAG
This sequence comes from Pirellulales bacterium, assembly GCA_035550355.1. Taxonomy (GTDB): domain Bacteria; phylum Planctomycetota; class Planctomycetia; order Pirellulales; family PNKZ01; genus DATAXP01. The sequence continues at coordinate 1,250 of DASZPI010000805.1, read as the reverse complement.
GCTCGAGCCTTCTTCCAGCACCGCGTCCAGGTCCTTGCGCGACAAGGTCAGCAACACGCAGGGCGTGAGCGTGCGGATCGTCACGTCCGAAGGACTGTCCGAAACCAGGTCGCTTTCGCCGAAGAACTCGCCGTCGGTCAACAACGCGATTCGCAGGTCGCTGCCGTGCACTCCCTTGCTCAGCACCTCGACCTGACCTTGCGCGATCACGAAGAACTTGTTGCCGTCCTCCCCTTCGCCGATCAGCTTGTTGCCCAGCGACACCTCTTCCGTCTTAAACCGGCTCGCCATTCGGCCCAGGATCGTGTCCGACAGCTTCGAGAACAACGGCACGCTCCGCACCGCCTCCGGTGCGAACGTCGCTCCGCCGGCCGACAGGTCCACCGCGATCCGCTGCGCCTTGCTCAGCTCGACCTTCGTCCGGTTGACTCGATAAATGCCACCTTCCACCTGCACCCACGGCAGCAGCCCCAGCAGCCACCGCGGCGTGATCGACATCATCATCGGACGTGTCTTCGTCGTGCTCGCCAAATTACGAGCCACCGACGTCGTCACGCTACGCTGCAATAATCCGTCGGTCGCCATGGTCGATCAGCCGAAGCGTGTTCCGATGAAAACGAGGAAAGCAAAACCCGCTCGCCACGCGGCTCAGCGCTCGAATCGAGCCGAGCTTGAACGTGGGTATCGAACGCAACCAGTTCCATAACCCAGGGCAAGGCAACCCACCCTGGTCAGCTACGAGGCCCTGTACGAAGCAGTCGTTGCGTGCGCCTCTGGTTGTCCGGTGAGCAACACGCAAAAAAGAATTCGTCCACACCAACAACTTGGCGCGGCGATGCAGCGCGGCATTCGGCCACGCGCTGACGTTTTATGCGACCGGAAAATTTTGTCAAGCTTTTCCATTTCATCATCGTGCGCTTGCGCGTCGTTCTTGTCGCGACCGATCGGTGTACCGAGAAACTACAAGCGCGCGTTCAGCCTTTCTGGCGCCGCGCGCTCAACAACCGTCAGCGCATCGACCACGTGGTGCACGCCGGGCACCCGGCGAGCGATGGCCCGCGCAATTTGCTTCTCGTAGAACGATCCCACTTGTCCGCTTAGCCCGATGACTCCCTCGGCGGCCACAATGCGGATGGACCGAAACAGCGGCAACTGCAAGCGGGAAAGTGCGCCGGCCACGCGTTGCTGAAGGTCACGATCGCTGGGAAACGAAACGAGGTGTGAAAATGATGTATCCATGGCTAATGTGA
>DASZPI010000804.1:0-4987 GCA_035550355.1 Pirellulales bacterium | reverse complement strand
CGACGAGGTGCTGCGCGAAGTCAATCGACTGTTGGCGGCCGATCGATTCCAGCCGTTGTCGGCCGTTTCGCAGGCCGTGGCGGAGGAAATCTCATTGCCGTTCGACACGCCACCGTCGCGCGAAGAGTTCGAGCAGCGTGCCGCGACCAAGGGACCGATTGCGGTCCACGCCAAGGTGAACCTCGAACGCCTGGCGCGCGGCGAAAAGCTGCCAACCTCGCTCGCCTACCGCATTGCCACCTGGCAGTTTGGCGACGCGCTGACGATGGTGTTTTTGCCTGGCGAAGTGACGGTCGATTACGCGCTGCGCTTGCAGCGCGAGTATCTATCGAAGCCGTTGTGGATCAATGCCTACGCGAACGACGACCCCTGCTACATCGCCTCGAAGCGCGTGCTGGGCGAAGGGGGCTACGAAGTCGACAGCTCGATGTACTACTACGATAAGCCGACGCACTTCAAGCCCGAGATCGAAGAGCTGATCGTCGGCGCCGTACACCGCCAGTTGCCACGGACGTGGGAAGTAGCGCTGGCCGGCGGCGCCAACAAGTGGGAGAAAGATATTGCCGCGTTCGAGGCCGCCGATCGCGAGCACCCGCCGGCACCCGGTGGAATCGTATTCATCGGCAGCTCGAGCATTCGCAAATGGGCGCTCGACAAATCGTTCCCCGATCTGCCGGTGATCAACCGCGGCTTCGGCGGCTCGCACATGGCCGACTCGGTGCAGTTTGCCGATCGCATCGTCACGCCGTACAAGCCGCGGATGGTGCTCGTGTATGCAGGCGACAACGACCTGGCTGCCGGCAAAACTCCCGAACAGGTAGCCGACGACTTCAAGGCGTTTGTCGCCAAGGTGCGGCCGACGTTGCCCGACACGAGGATCGTCTACCTGTCGGTCAAGCCGAGCCCGAAGCGCTGGTCGATCGTCGAGAAGGGGCGCGAGGCCAACAAGCTGATCGCGAGTTGGATTGCCGGCAGTGGCGACTCGCGATTGATGTATGTTGACGTGGCGAGTTGCTTGCTGGGCGACGACGGCAAGCCGGAGCCCGACGATTACGTGAGCGACCAGTTGCACCTCAGCGACGCCGGTTACGCGCGCTGGGCCGAGGTGCTGCGGCCGATTTTAGCGGCCGGAAAAGAACGCCAGTGAGCGAGAATCAATCGTTCTGATTCTCGTGGCCTTTCGTGCACTCCCGCTCATTCGTCGGCGTCGGTCAGGCTGGGATACCAGAGGCCTTCTTTCTTCAACTCCGGCGCGCTGCCCGATGAGGGAAACGAGCTCGAGGCCGCCGTGCGAATTTTTTCCGACAGTTCGCTCACCACGTCGGCGTGCTCGGGCTTCTCGGCGAGGTTCGTCAGTTCGCGCGGATCGGCGTCGTGGTCGTACAACTCCCGACCCTGCCGGCCTTCGTCCCATTCGGTGTACCGCCAGCGCGGCGTGCGCAGCGTGTAGCCGAAGAACCGTTTCGGTTCGCGCACGCCTTTGCCCGCTTCCTTGGTGCCGACGCGGGCATTGCGCGACACTTGAGTCAGCGCCCAGCCGCGTCCTTCGACCGCCGGATCCTTGAGCATCGGCACCAGGCTTTGCCCTTGCAGGTTTTTGGGCGACTCGACGCTGCACAGTTGGGCCAAGGTTGGGTACAAGTCGAGATGCGCAACTGGCGCCTTGGCTGCGGTGTTGGGCTTCGTGACGCCGGGGGCGACGATGATCAGCGGCACGCGCGAGCTCTCCTCAAACAGGCTCATCTTCTGCCACAGGCCATGCTCGCCCATGTGGTAGCCGTGGTCGCTGGTAAACACGATGATGGTGTTGTCCGCCAGGCCTGTGCGGTCGAGTGCGTCGAGCACGCGCCCCACCTGGGCGTCCATGAAGCTGATGCTCGCCAGGTACGCCTGCCGACACTCGCGCCGCGTGTCGTCGGTCATCGTGTCTTGCTCTTTCTTTTTGCTCGCCAGGCCTGCCGCGGGAATGTCGGCCTGATCCTCGGCGACATTTTCAACCACAGGCATTTCCGCCTTGGGATACAACTCGAAATACTTCTTCGGCGAGACATACGGCGTGTGCGGACGAAAGAAGCCCACGCCGACGAAGAACGGCCGGTCCTTGTGCTTGGCGCAATCGTCGAGGATCAACTCCGCCGCGTCGGCCTGCAACGAATCGGTGTGGTACTTGTCCGGCTTGGGCGACGCGTACCAACTGAGCGTGCCGCCGAACTGCCCCGGCTGGAGCGAGAATATCTGCGGCTGCTCTTCGAGCCGATCGCACCCGGCCGGCTGCATGGTCCATTCCCATGAAGCCGGATCGTCGTGCCCGGCAGTGCCGATGCTCCCCGGGACACCGTAGTGGTACAGCTTGCCGACCCGCGCCGCAAAATATCCGTCCAGACGAAACGCCTGCGGCAGGCTGCAATGCCCAGGGATGGTCTGGCGAAAGATCTGGCCGTTGCCGTAGATGCCGGTGCTATTGCAGTACAGGCCGGTGAGCATGGCATTGCGGCTGGGACCGCAGAGCGGAAACTGACAGTAGGCGCGGTCGAAGCGCATGCCGCGCGCCGCCAGGCGATCGATGTTCGGCGTCTTGGCGCGCTGGTCGCCGTAGCAGCCAAGCATGTTGTTCAGATCGTCGGCCATGATCAGCAGCACGTTGGGCCGATCGGCGGCGTCAATGAGTGAGTTCGATACGACGAAGATGGCAACGGCGATAAGCAAGCGATGCATAGCGTCGAAATCCAATCGCTGAAGAAATAAGATGCGTTACGGCGTCGTGACCTTCACGTCGCGCACGTCGAGCGTGCCGAAGCTGAAACCCAAGCCGAGCTGAGTTTTGTCGAAGCCGATCGCGGAGTTCTCGAAGGTCTGCCGAAAGTCCTTGCCCAGCGACAGCGTGCATTGCGTGCCGTCGAACACCAGCTTTGCGTCGATCCACTGGCCACCGACCAGCTTTGGTGAGTCGGGCGTCGGCTTGAACAAAGCCAGCGATTTTGCGTCGTGCCCTTGTGTCGGCCAGGCGGCCACGAGCAAGCCTGTGGGGCGGACGACAAAGCGAAACACGTGCCCCTTGGCGTTGTTGAGCGTGAACACAAACGTCTGGCACTCGTGCGGGCGGAAGGAAAACGTGATCGTGCCGTCGGTCATCGGCGTGTCGTACCACATCACCGGCCCGTGCTGCTTGTTCTTCTCGTACAGCTTGTCGTCCTGTGTGCACGTGGCCATACCGTCGGCAATCTTCCAAGTGCCACGTCCCGGCGCCAGGTCGCGCCCCGCAATGGTCGGCGAATCGAATGAGTCGTCGACCAGCGTTTTGCCGTTGGATTTACTTTGCGACGTTTTGTTTGCGTCGTCGGTGGCCATCGCCATCGTCGACATTTTCGGCATCTTGTCGACAAAACCGGCTCCAGTTTTCCGCAGCTCGGCAACGGCCTTTTTGCGCAGCGATGCAAGCAAGTCGCGATTCTCAGCGCGCACCGCCAGGTTGTGCAGCTCTTCAGGATCGGCATCGAGATCGTAGATTTCTTCCGGCTCGCCCTTGTCGAGCACGCGGATGTACTTGTACCGTCCGTCGCGCAGCAGCACCCAAGGCGGCACGCCGTTGTGCGCAACCGGGATCCCGTCGCAGTCGCTGCCGTATTGCTGCGACATGTTCTCCATCAGCATCGGCTGATTCCACTTGGTCGTCTCGGGATCGGCCAGCAGCGGGCGAATATCTCGGCCGTGCGTCTTCCAAGGCAGCTCGAGTCCGGTCGTCGCGCAGAACAGCGCCACCAGGTCGGGCGAGTTCACCGGATGCTGACAAACCTTGCCTTCCGGAATCGAACCGGGCCGGCTGATGATCAGCGGCGACGAAATGTTGGCGTCGTACGGAGCGAGCTTCATGTTGAACCCGTGCTCGCCCAGAGCGTAGCCCTGGTCGGCCGTGTAGACCACCAGCGTGTTCTCAAGCTGCCCCGACTCTTCGAGCGCCTTAAGCACGCGGCCCACCCCTTCGTCGATGGCCATTGCACATTCGTTGACTTGCTGCACCCAGGCGTCGTAGCTCTTGCCCGCCTGATTGACGTCGAAGTTGTCCTTCTTACCTTTTTTCTGCATGGCCGGGCGGCCGTCGGGGCCTTTCATCCAAGCCTGGGTGCCTTCGAGGTACGACGGCTTCTCGGGCCGCGGACCGTAGATATCGGCAGGCACGGGAGCCTGGTTGCCCGAATACGCGCCCCGATGCCGCGCCGCCGGCGTCGTTGGGCCATGCACCGCGCCGTAGCATAGCCACAGGTACCAAGGCTTGTTCGCGTCGCGATGCTTGCCTTCGATGTACTCGACCGCCCAGTCGGTGTAGTTGTCGGTCGAGTAACCCTTTGTCTCGCGTTCTTGGCCGTTGAACGCGAGAATCTGTTTCTCGTAGTAATTGCCCGCATTCTCAGGATGCTTGGGCCGATTCCACACGATCTGATAGTCCCAATCGCGGCCAAAGCCCGCGTCGGTCCCGGTGTGCCACTTGCCGATTTGCGCCGTCTGGTAGCCGCGCTTCCGCAGCTCGGCCGGCCAGAACGGGCATTGCGCCGGATCGTAGGTGCTGCCGGGATACGTGCCTTCCATGGTCATCGATTCGATCGCGTGCGGCAGCCGACCCGTCAGCAGCGACGCCCGCGACGGCATGCACCACGATCCGCAATACGCGCGGGTGAACCGCACGCCGCGGGCCGCCAGCTTGTCGATCTGCGGCGTCTTTACCCACTCGGGCGCCTCGGCATAGCAGCTCAGCGTCTTGTACGGCTGATCGTCGGTGTAGATGAACAGGATATTGGGCCGCGCCGGGGCGGCAGCCAGCGCCGGAGCAGCGACCACGAGCAACAGCAAAGCGGCAAGACGGCGCATGATGAACCTTGGGCGAAAGGGGTGGCGGCCGAGAGGATCAAGCCATGATATCTCGTCCGGCAGGATCGTTCAGCACGACGATCTGCCGAGGCCAATTATTTCATTTCGCCGCGGAACGCAGCGA
>DASZPI010000803.1:0-2467 GCA_035550355.1 Pirellulales bacterium | reverse complement strand
TCGCCGCCAGCGATGCCAGCGCCGCGCCCAAGCGTAAGAAGCCCCCCGCGAATCGCCCCGTTCCAGCGAAACAACAATCTCCGTCAGACGAGGCGAAGCCGACCAAGCCGGCGCCGGCCGATAAGGCCAACTCAATGCCGTTGGCCAACGCGCGCGGCAATCGGTTGGCAGGCCTGCCTTCGAGCGCCGTACGCGACGAGGACATCGTCGCGTTCGTCAATCAGCAGATTCGCGCGGGCTGGGAGTCGGCCGGACTACAGCCCTCGATGGCTGCGACCGAAAACGAATGGTGTCGGCGCGTGTATCTCGATGTGCTCGGCCGCGTGCCGACGGTCGGCGAAGTGAAGCGGTTTCTCAGCCATCCCGCCGGCACAAAAAAGGTCATACTCCTGAACGAACTGCTCGATTCTGACGAACATCTCGACGACTACGCGGCGAACTGGACGACGGTTTGGACCAACTTGCTCATCGGGCGGCCGCCGCAGCGCGTCAATCGCCGCGATCCCACCAATCGCGAGGGAATGCAGCAGTATCTGCGACGTTCGTTCCTGGAAAACAAACCGTACGACCGCATGGTGTACGAATTGATTTCGGCCACGGGCGATACCGCCCCGGGCAGCCCGAATTACAACGGTGCGACAAACTTCCTCATCAACAAGCTGCAAGAGAACGCGATCGAAGCGACGGCGAAGACCGCGAAGTTCTTCCTCGGTCTGCAAGTGCAATGCACCCAGTGTCACAATCATCCGTTCAACGATGCGAAACAGGAACAGTTCTGGAGTCTCAACGCCTTCTTTCGGCAGACGCACTCCAATGTCCGTCGCGAAGGGCGCAACATCGACTATGCCACGCTCAGCAACTCCGATTTCCGCGGCGAGGGATCGACGCCTGGTGATGCCGAGATCTACTTCGAGCTGCGCAACGGTACGCTGCAAGTCGCGTATCCGAAATTCGTCGATGGCACGCAACTGCCCACCAGTGGCTATGTGAAGGATGTCGATCGCCGCACCGAGCTGGCGCGGCTGGTGGTGAAGAGCGACTACCTGGGGCGTGCGATCGTGAATCGGATGTGGGGCCATTTTCTGGGCTACGGCTTCACCAAGCCTGTGGACGATTTCGGCCCGCACAACCCGCCGTCGCATCCGGAATTGCTCGACCAACTTGGCCGAGAGTTCACCGCGCATGGTCACGACCTGAAACGGCTCATTCGCTGGATTTGCCTGAGCGAGGCGTATGGCCTGTCGAGCCGAATGACCGAACACAACAAGGTCGATGACCCGTCGCTGGGCGAAAAGCCGAAGTTCAGTCACTTTTATCTGCGACAGATGCAGGCCGAGCAGTTGTACGAATCGTTATTAGTGATTGCCAACGAGCACAAGAAGCCCGGCACCTACGAAGAAAAAGAAGGCCGCAGAGCCGACGTGCTGCGGCAGTTCACGCTCACCTTTGGCAATGCCGACGGCGAAGACGCGACGACCTTCAACGGAACGATTCCGCAAGCGCTGATGATGATGAATAGCGACGTCATCCAGAAGACGATCAGCACCGACAAGGGATCGTTCCTGCGCCGGCTAGCCTATGGGGCCAAAGAAAACGAAGCCGTCGAGGCGCTGTTCATGGCCGCGTTGGGGCGCAAGCCAACGAGCGGCGATTCGGCAATGGCGCATTCCCTGGTTGGGTCGCGCGGCAACAATTCGCTGTCGGGCTATCAAGACCTGCTGTGGGCGCTGATCAACAGCAACGAGTTCATCTTCATTCACTAGGCAACGATTCACTAGGCATTGGCAACCAGCCACGCTTCGGAGCACGCCATGTTCAATTCGGCCGTTCGCACGCCTGGCGGGATGTCGCGGCGTCATTTCCTCGAACATTTGACGACGGCCGCGACCCTCACCGCGCCCGCCGCAGCCTGGTTTACTCAGGCACTCCGCGCCGGCGCTTCCGAGATGCGCCGCCACCACAAGGCCGCCATTTTGCTGTTCATGGAAGGTGGGCCAAGCACGATCGACATTTGGGATTTGAAGCCGGGCCAGACCACAGGCGGCCCCTTCAAGCCGATTTCGACCAGTGGCGACCTGCAAATCAGCGAGCACCTGCCGATGATGGCTCGCCAGATGCATCACATGGCCGTCGTGCGCTCGATGAGCACCCGCGAGGCCGATCATCAACGCGGCCGATATTACATGCACACCGGCTACGTGCCCAATCCGAACATCGAGTACCCCAGCTACGGCGCGGTGATAAGTCACGAACTGGCCGGCAAGAGCGGCAGCCTGGATATTCCGCCGTTCGTTTCGGTCGGTGGCGCGAGCGTCGGCCCCGGATTCTTGGGCATGAACTACGCCCCTTTGGTGGTTGACAGCAACGGCGACATTCGCAACCTGAAGATGTCGGTCGATGTGGGTCGATTGACGCAGCGAATGAACGCCCTGCGCAGCCTGGAAAAAAGCTTCGCCGACCAGCATCG
>DASZPI010000802.1:0-1926 GCA_035550355.1 Pirellulales bacterium | reverse complement strand
AGCCCTTGCTCGACCGTCGCCGTGGGACGTTCGAGCACCGCGGTCGACGAATTATCGCCGTCGTTCGTCAATCGAAAGCCGCTGGTCGTGGCCAGGCAGCCGTCGAGTGCCTCGAGGACTTCATCCATCGTCTGCTGCCGTTCTTCAGGACGTTTGGCGATCATGCGTTGGAATACCTGGTTCAAAGCTTCGGGAACGCCGGGACGGGCCTCGATCAGCGAAGGAATCGGCGCCTCGCGATGGCGCATGATGCGCGTGACCAGGCTGTCGCCGTCGTACGTGCGCCGGCCGGTGAGCACGTACCACAACGAGCAGCCCAGCGAGTACACGTCGCTGCGCGCGTCGGCGGTGTGCGTGTCGTTGGCCTGCTCGGGGCTCATGTAATCGACCGTGCCCATCACTGCCTCGGTGGCCGTCAGCGCCTCGCCACCTTCTTCGAAGCGCGCGAGCCCCATGTCGAGAATCTTCACCACCCCTTCGGCGCTCACGAGCAGATTGGCCGGCTTGATATCGCGATGAACCACGCCCTTCGAGTGCGCATAGGCCAGGCCCCGCGCAGCCTGCTTCACGTATTCGACCGCCCGATCGACTGGCAGCGGACCGTGCGCTTTGACCAGGCTTGAAAGATCTTGCCCTTCGACGTACTCCATCACCAGGTAATGCACCGCGCCAGCCTGACTGGCATCGTGCGCCGTAACGATGTTCGGATGCGAAAGCCGCGCGGCGGCAATCACCTCGCGCTGGAAGCGCTTGACCGCGGTGGCGTCTTTGAGGGCCGCAGCGCCGATGACCTTCAAGGCCACAATGCGCTGCATCCGCCGATGCACCGCCCGATACACCTGCCCCATGCCGCCGGCGCCGATTTGGCTTTGAATCACATATTCGCCGAGGATCAGTCCTTTTCCACGGCCTGCCAGCAGTTGCTGTGCTTGGAACTTGGTCAGATGACCGCCTTTGACCAATTCGCGCAGCAGCGCTTCAGCGTCGGCCGCCTGCTGCGGACCGCTGCGGTGCGCGGCCAACGCCGCCGAGGGGACGATCGCGAGCTCTTCGAGCTGCTTGACCAGTGTTTCGAGATCAACGGTCATCGCGCAGAAAGCCCAATTGCCGGCGGCTATTATCCCGTCGACCGTGAGCCACGATTGTACGCTCCCCTACCTACGGGTGGAATAATCTCACCCATGTCGAGGTGGCGGCGGTGACTTGTCGGTTCCGCGCGGCTGCGATACCGTGAACTCTGGTTCGGCCGATCTGCCCATCCAGTCGAGATTTAGATGCGCTGGAGTTGTCCTGCATTCTTGTCGCCGTTGGGCCTGATGCTGTCGTGGGCGATCGCTTGCGGCACGAGCGCTTTGGCGGCCGACGACGACTTGGCCGACGCTCGCGGCCTGTGGTTGTCGGGCAAGTACGCCGAAGCGCTCGAAGCCTACGAAGCGCTCGCTGGCGCCGATCCGGTTGGCGCGGCGCTGGGGATCGCCCATTGCCACGCATCGCTCGGCCAGAGCGCGAAGGGGGCCGATCGGGTGGCGGCCGCCCTCAAGCAGCATGGCGATCATGCCGAGTTGCACGCCCTGGCCGCCTCGTTGGCGCTGGCTCGTGGCGATTACCCCACGGCCGATGCCGAATCGGCCGAAGCCATCAAGCTCGAGCGCGACCAACTGCGCGCCCGCTGGGTGCAAGCCGAGCGCTACCGGCTCGACGGCAAGCTCGAAGCCGCCGACGCCGCCTACAAGTGGTTCATCGACTATTACAACGACCACGACGTCGAGCGTCCCGAGGACCTGGTGTTCATCGGCCGAGCGGCGGCCATGGCAGCGCGCTGGAACCGGTGGAGCGATCAGTTCACGTTCCTGGTGAATGAGTTGTACCCGTCGGCGACCGAGCTCGACGAGCATTATTGGCCGGCGCATTACGAGGCGGGGCTGC
>DASZPI010000801.1:0-4171 GCA_035550355.1 Pirellulales bacterium | reverse complement strand
GTCCCGTGCCGGAAGTAATCCGCGCGGAAGTGCGACGGCGATCGACCCAGGGCGAGACGCCGCGGCAGATCGCGAAGGCCGTCGGGATCCCCGTAACCGCGGTGGTGAAGCTGCTAACAGGCCGCTGAACCATAGATAGGTTGTGGCAAACACCAGTTTCTACAACCGGCCGCTGCACTCGTCGCTCACGCTCATTTCCCCGCCGGCCGTCGAGCCGGTGAGCCTGGCCGAAGCCAAACTGTGGGCCAAGATCGAATTCGATGACGATGACGACCTGATCAACAGCCTGATCACGACGGCCCGCGAGTACGCCGAAACGTACACGAAGCGGCAGTTCATCACCGCGACGTGGCAGATGACCCTCGACCAGTTCCCGGTGCTCGGGCCCCAATGGTCGATCATCGGGGCGCCGATCTTGCTGCCATACCCCAAGCTGCAGAGTGTCGGCACAATCACGTACACCGACATGGCCGGCGACGTGCAGACCCTCGACCCGAGCCTGTACCTGGTCGACACCGATTCGATGCCTGGCCGAATCGTGCGGGCGTACGCGCAGCCGTGGCCGGTGATCCGCCCCATTCCGCAGAGCGTAAAAATCCCGTTCACGGCTGGGTACGGCGACAGTCCGGATGACGTTCCGGCAAAGCTGAAAACGGCGATCAAGCTGTTGGTGAACCACTGGTACAAGAACCGCGATGCGGTCACCAGCTACAGCAGCGCGCCGCTGCCACTGGCAGTCGAGACGCTGCTGACCGCCGAATCGTACGGGTACTATAGCTAGGCCATGCCCACGAACCTGACCGAGATCAACCCGGGCGACATGAACAAGCGAGTGCGCATCTACGCGCCGCCGACCAGCGCCGACACGGTGAACCAGTCCGACGCTTCGAACCCCGACATGACAGGGTGGACGCTCGCCGCAACGCGCTGGGCGTACGTTGCGCCGGCGAGCGGAACCGCGTTCGTCGCCAGCGAGCAGGTGCGCAACCAGACTAGCCACAAGATTGTGATGCGCTATTATCCCGACCTTTCGCCACAGTACCGGCTGATACTCGGTAGCCGCGTGTTTAACGTGCTCAGCGCGATCGACGAGGAAGAGCGGAAAATCCGTCACACGGTGTTGGCCCAAGAGGTCCTGTAATGGCAGACGTCGAACTGCGGCCGGCGTTTGCCTGGGACTGCGAGTCGTGCGGCCGTGAGAACTTCGCCCGCACTGTCGTCGCCGACTTGCTGCCCGAAGACTTGGACGTGCTGAAGCAAGAGCACGGCGTCGAGGCGTGGGAAACCGGCGATTTCGTGTCCATGCCCAAAGTGGTCGTCTGCCAGTTCTGCGATGCGCGGTTCGGGACGCGCGACTATCGCGAGGATGAATAGCAGTGTCCCTCTTCGTCAAGGGTGACAAGGAGTTGATCAGGAAGTTGCAGCAGCTCGAGCGCGCGGTTGCCACCGAAATCCTGCGCGAGGAGCTGAAAACGACCGCCAAGCAGGTTGTCGAGATCATCAAGCCCACCATCCCGGTGGGCGAAACGAAGTTCCTGCGCCGGTCGCTGCAGGTGAAACCGATCAAAAAGAAGAAGCGGTTCACGCACGGCTACCGAATCGCATCGAAGGTGCCGACGATCGGCAAGGGAAAGGACAAGCGCAAGGGCAAATACTACGCCTTTGCACCCGAGTACGGCGTGCGCGTCGCGCGCGGCAAGCAGCGGGCGCGACGATTCATGGCCCGCGGGATTAAGCAGGCCGAGCGGCTGCTGCCAGACACCAAGGCCCGCATCTGGGCACGCATCCAGGCCGAGTGGCGTAAATAGGCTATGAGCTGCTGCACCACGTACGCCGGAACGCTGCCACAGCCGCTGCGCATGATCTTGCTCGGATCCGGCGGCGTGTCGCCAGCATGCAGCCCCGATACGTTCGAAGAGGCGATGGTCGCTTACTTACTCGGCAACCCGGGCTTGGCTTGCACAATCGACGACAGGCTTTATCCGCACCAGGTGAGCCGCGCCAACAAGACCTGGCCAGCGATCACGTACTACGTCGAGGATGCCGAGCACGAAATCGACCTGCAGGGCCACGGCGGGTTCGCCTGGACCACGATCAGCTTCGACTGCTGGAGCAGTAAGTATCTCGAGGCTGTGCGCGCTGCCAAGGCGCTGCGCCAAGCCTTACAAGGCTTCATCGGCCAGTGGGGCAACTTCGCCATCGGCGCCGTGATCCCCGACGGCGGCGACGAGGACGATGTGCAAGAGCCGGCCGACGGTTCGGGCGTCTGCTGGTACAGCCGCAGCCTTGGTTTTCGGGTGCTGCATGGGGAGAGCGCGCCGCAGTTCTGACCCTCATGCATAGATAGGGTATGACCTACATCCAAGGCGTACCCGGGCTCGGCACAACCCTCTCGTTCACCCCGGACGGCGGCAGTCTCACGGCTGTTGCCCAGCTGCGAAGTGTTGAACCGCCTGCCCTGGAAGCCGGCACGTGGGAGTCGACCGCTCTGGGCAGCACGTGGGAAGAGTTTTTGCCGACGTTGCTGAAAGGGGGTGAGGTTGGCTTCGAGGTCGGATTCGACCTTGGAATTTCGAGCCATGCGGCCATCACGACCGCGATGTTCGCGAAGAAATCCTGTGACGTCACGGTCACCTTCCCGGCCGCTATCGGCCCGGGCATCACTGGAACGACGTCGCACACCGTCGGGTGCAAGGTGTACATCACCGGCTTCACGATTACCGGCGTCGACAAGGAAAACTACCTCGTCGCGCAGGTGAAGATGAAGGTCACCGGCGCCGTTACCCTTACGTAAGAGTACCATGAGCAACAGCATCAAGACGCAGCTGTTCCAGCGCGCCAGCAGGCCCCCCCTCGTGCCGCTGGTGTTCGCCGGGGTCGAGTGCTTTATCAAGCCCTGGACCGAGCGCGACCGCATCGAGTGGGCGCAGTACATTAACCAGCTCGCGCCCGATGCCGACGGAAAAAAGCAAGACGCCACGCTTCGGGCTCGTGCGCTGGCGTGGTCGCTGTGCGATGCTGAGGGCCACCCGGTGTTCGATCGTGCCGAGTACGAGCAGCTGCTCACGCTGCCCGCAACCGACATCGACGAAGCTTTCGCGGCCGTCATGGCCGTGCAGTCGCCGAAGGATGACGACGCTAAAAAAAATTCGTCGACAACCCCCAGCTAAGGTTTCTCTTCCGGCTGGCGCTCGCGCTGGGTAAGACGGTCGGCGAATTGCTCGACGACTTAGCCGAAGGCGAGCTTGCGTACTGGTATGCATTCGCTGGCATTGAGCCATTCGGCGACGAGTGGCGACAGACCGGCGCGCTTGCCTCTGCCGCGGCCAACTTCGCTTGGGGCGCAAAGAAGTGGCTTTGCCCCGAGGACTTCATGCCGATCGTGCGTGAGCCGCAAAGCCCCGAGCAGCTTGCGCGGCTTGTCGAGGCGTGTTTCGTGTCGATGGCCAGCGCGCAGGGGCTGCCAATCATCGACAATCGCCCGAAGCCGCCAGTCGCGAGCCATAGATAGAGCATGTCTGTCGGCGGAACACTGAGCGTACTTGTCGGAGCGACGATCGCACCGCTTCAAAAAGGCCTGAAGCAGGCCGAGGGCGTGGTCCACAACTTCAGCGGGGGCGTGTCGAAGTTCCTGGCCGGTCCTGGCGGCATCGGCGGGGCGATCGCCGGCGCCATTGGCGGCGCGACCGTCGCGGCGGGGCTCAAGATCGCTGTCGACCGCTTCAAGGCCGTCGAGGATGCGAGCACGAAGGCCGCGGCTGCAATCACCATGACGGGCGGCGCTGCCGGTGTCTCGCTCGACCAGGTGCAAGCCTCTGCCAAGGCGCTCAGTCAGCAGACGACGATCGGAACGGCTTCGGCCATCAACATGGGAACGGCGCTGCTACGCTCCGGGCAGCTTGGCGAAGGAGTATTCGATGAGGCGCTCACGCAGTCGGCGAACATGGCCGCCGCGCTTGGGATGGAAGGGCCGGCCGCCGCCGAAAAATTGGCCGCTGCGCTCAAAAACCCGCGCGAAGGCTATCTCGAGCTGGCTGCCGCTGGCGTGCGATTCACCGAAGAGCAGCTAAAGATGATCCCCGCGCTGCAAGCGGCAGGCGACAAAGCCGGGGCGCAGAATATCATCCTGCAAGCACTCAACGCACAAATGGGCGACGCCGCAAAACTGGCG
>DASZPI010000800.1:0-9675 GCA_035550355.1 Pirellulales bacterium | reverse complement strand
AACCGATGCCGAAGCGGTCGCCGCCTGGTGCCGGGTGTTCGGCACCACGCGCCCCTACCGCACGATCGATCTAGGACACGCCTTGGCGATCTGCATTTCGACCACCAGCTTCCGCGACAACCCGTTCAGTTGCCACGAAGTGCGACTCGATGCGGCGCAAATCGCTTGGCTGCGTGCGACGCTCGCCGCCCATCGCGATCGGCCGACGTTTGTGTTCTCGCATGCTCCGGTCATCGGGTCGGGGCTGCGCGTGCTGCAAACCGTGCATCTGCGCGTGCCCAATGCCTGGCTGAATCATCGTGCCAATGCGGGTCAGTTCCGACAGCTGGTGCTCGACAATCCACAGATCAAGCTTTGGTTTTCAGGGCACGATCACCTGGGGCAAGATTATCCCGATTCGATCGCGATGCTCGGCAACTGCGCCTGCGTGCACACGGGCGTGATCGGTCCCGTGTCGCGCGACGGCACGCGGCAAAGCCGACTGCTCGAGCACAATGCCACCGGTTGGCGGCTTTCGACGGTCGATCATCGCAGCGGCAACGTGCGCCTCGATGCGACGCACGATTACGCCACCGGCCGCACCGAGCGACACCTGTGCCCCCAGACGCCCGACGACCAACAGCACTTCGCCCCCGCGCCAATGCCAACGACTGCCGACCGCGCGCAGATCGGCGATCGCGTGTTTGCGATTCACCGCGGCATGGTCGTCGAGTATCTCGAACCGCTGGCTGCGCCGGTCGGCGTGGTTTGCGACGGCCTGACGAACGAACGCCTGCGTGTTCGCGGCCACGAGTTGCACGTCGTCGGCCCGCGGAACAGCGTGCAGGTCTACGGTCCGAACGCCGACGGCGACTACGGCCAGGTCTACGCCCCCAACACCTGGCGCTCGCGGCTGCGCTCGGCATAGGGGCAAGCAGGCCATGATCGGCCGCCGGACGCGAGCCCGCGGTTTCACGACATAACCACACGCCAAGGCGTGGCGGCTAGTGCAGCAGCGCCAAGCCCACCTCCACGGCGATCAACACGATCACAATCCACTCCAAGGTTTCGGCGCGCGTGGTGTCCGATTCGTCCGACACTACCTGGTAGGCTCCTTCGACCACCGCCAGGGCGCGTTCAATGCTCTTCTGCCACTCGGCCATGTGAAAGCGCGTCGCCAGGATTTGGTACACGCGCGCCAGATACTGATCGCCCACCAGCTTCAACGCGTTGCCGGTCCGTTCGTACACGTCGTACACTTCGATGCGCAGCTCGCCGAGGTCGCGCAATCGCCGTCCAACGCGCGCGCCAAACGGCGCGAAGCGGTGTCGCTGCGGCCGGATCAGCCGCGAGGCCGTGGCCAGACGATCGTCCAAGCGATTGTCGATGTGCCGGAACTCGAGCAGTTGCAGGTTGGCGAACTCAATTGTCTTGAGCGTCTCGTCGCAGGCTTGATCGATCAAGAGCGCCGCCGACCAGTCGGCCACGAACAGATCCTCGGGCGTGTAGGTGATCCGCAGCCGCAGCGCCTCGGCCACCTCGTCGGGGCTCAGCGGCTCGTCTTCCAGCCGCAGCAAACCGGCCAGCCAGGCAGCGTGGTCGGCGACCAACTTTGCGGGCGCGGACAACGACGATCCCGGCGGGAAATGAAACACAAAGTATTCTTCGCTCAAGGCGCTCCACGCAGGATCCTCGATCGCCGGGCGAAGCCGGTCGAACAGCGGCCCCAGGGCGGCGCGGGCGGCCTGCACCACGCTTTCAGGCTCGGACAGCGCGCCCGCCCATTGACGCAGATCGGCGGCGGTGCACTCGAACGGCAGTTGCATTGCGAGGCTGACCGCCGCGAAGTCGAACAGTGTCAGCTCGGCAGTGGCGACCATCGATCGGCCGTCGGGAAACGTGCCCAGCGCGACCGGGTCGACGCGAATGCGCAGCGGCGCCGGCCGATACACGACGCTGGCCGGCGTGCGCGACCGGCGCGCGAGCGTTTGCAATTCCGATGGCACCAGGCGGGCCGCGTGCGCCAGGTCGATCTCATCGCCCCAATCGAAGGCGACGAACAGATGCAAGGTGCCACACAGCCGAGCTGGCAAGGCATCAGTGCTCATCGGCGCGCTTTCGTCGCTTCGGCGTCACCGGTGCGTTGGGCTCGGCGGCATCGGTCGGCTCGTGGGTCAGCTCGTCGGTCGAGTCGTTCGGCGGCTGGTTGGCGTCGACGGGTTTCGGCGGCGGTCCGAACGATTGCAACACGTCGTAGAACACCGGCGTGAGAAAGATGCCGAACGCGGTCACGCCCAGCATGCCGCTGAACACTGCCATCCCCAGCATTTGCCGCATCTCGGCCCCGGCGCCGCTGGCAATGACCAGCGGCACCACGCCGAGGATGAACGCGAAGCTGGTCATCAGAATGGGGCGCAGTCGCAAGCGGCAGGCTTCGATCACCGCCTCGCGCCGCGGCAGGCCGGCTTCCTGGCGCTGCTTGGCAAACTCGACGATCAGGATCGCATTCTTGCTTGCCAGGCCGACCAACACCACGAGGCCGATCTGCGTGAAGATATTGATTTCCATGTTCGCGGCATCCACGCCGACTGCCGAGCAGAGCAGACACATCGGCACCACCAGGATCACCGCCAGCGGCAGCTTCCAGCTCTCGTACTGAGCCGCGAGCACCAGGAACACAAACACCACGGCCAAGGCGAACACGTACATGGCCGTGCTGCCGGCTTGCAGTTGCATGTACGTGAGCTCGGTCCAGTCGAAGGCCATCGACCGCGGCAGAATCTTTTGCGCGAGCGCTTGCATGCGATCGATCGCTTGCCCCGAGCTGATGCCGTTCGGAATGTTGCCGTTGATGGCGGCTGCCGAATACATGTTGTAGCGCATCAGCATCACCGGACCGGTCGTGTCGCGCACGTCGAGAATCGTTCCCAGCGGCACCATCTGGCCACGGGCGTTCCGCACCTTCAGCAACAGAATCTCGTCCACGCGCTCGCGAAAGCGGCGGTCGGCCATGATGTTCACTTGCCAGCTTCGGCCGAACTCGTTGAAGTTGTTCACGTAGAACGAGCCGAGGTACACCTGCAGCGTGGTGAACAACTCGTCGAGCGTCACGCCCAGCGCCATGCATTTCGTGCGGTCGATATCCAAGTACAGCCAAGGCGTGTAGGCCCGCGAGCTGCTGAACAGCCCGGTGAGCTCGTGTGCCTGGTTGCCCTCGAGCACCAGCTCATCGCTGACCTTTTGCAGTGTATCGAGCCCCAAATTACCGCGGTCTTCGATGATCAGTTTC
This sequence comes from Pirellulales bacterium, assembly GCA_035550355.1. Lineage (GTDB taxonomy): Bacteria > Planctomycetota > Planctomycetia > Pirellulales > PNKZ01 > DATAXP01. Next base: position 6,407 of record DASZPI010000800.1, on the reverse strand, counting down.
AGACCGCCGGTCGTGCCGAGCCCTTCGATCGGCGGCGCGCCGAAGATGCTGACCAGCGCTTCGCGAATGTCGTGCTGGAAGGCGTGCCGCAGGTCGGCAGCGACGTCGTCGGTGGTGATTCCCGGCCGATCGTGGAACTCTTTGAGCATCACGTACATCGAACCCATGTTCGGCGCGTTGGCATTGAGCAACAGCGATTGCCCGGAAATGCCGACGGTGTGGGCGACCGCATCGCGCGAGCGAGCAATCGACTCGATCCGCTGCATGGCGGCGGCCGTGCGTTCGACGCTTGCCGAGTCGGGCAGTTGCACGTTCACCAACAAGTAGCCCTTGTCCTGCTGCGGGACGAAGCCGGTCGGCACGCGGGTAAATTCCCACCAGGTGAGCACCAGCAGCCCGGCATACGCGGCCAGCACCAGAAAGCCGACGCGCAGCAACACTCCGACCACGCGCGCATACGCTTCGGTCGAAATGCCAAAGGCCCAATTGAACGCGCCGAAGAACCAACCCAGCGCCGTGTCGAGCGCCCAGGTGAGCGGATCGCGCTTCGCGCCGCGCGGCTTGAGCAAGATCGCACCCAAGGCGGGACTGAGCGTCAGCGAGTTAAACGCCGAAATCAGCGTCGAAGCGGCGATCGTCACGGCGAACTGCCGGAAGAACGCGCCGGTAATGCCGCCAATGAACGCCACCGGCACGAACACCGCGCACAGCACCAGGGCCACCGCGATCACGGGACTGGTGACTTCGTCCATCGCGCGGTGGGCCGCATCGCGCGGGTTGTGGCCGTGCTCGAGCCAGCGCTCGATGTTCTCGACCACCACGATCGCGTCGTCCACCACAATGCCGATGGCCAAAACCAGGCCGAACAGCGAAATGTTGTTCAAGCTGAACCCGAGCGCCGCCATGATGGCGAAGGTGCCGACGATCGCGACCGGCACGGCGATGAGCGGGATGATGGCCGCCCGCCAGTTCTGCAAGAACACCAGCACCACGATCGCCACCAGGATCACCGCATCGCGGAGCGTCTTGAACACCTCGTTGATCGACTCGCGAATGAACGGCGTGGTGTCGTAGACGATCGCGTAGTCGAGCCCGGCGGGGAACCGCTGCTTCAGCTCGTCCATCTTGTCGTACACGCCGCGCGCCGTGGCAATGGCGTTGGTTCCCGGAAGCTGGTAGATCGACAGCGCGACCGAAGGCTTGCCGTCGAGCGTGCACGATTGCTCGTACTGCTGCGAGCCGAGTTCGACGCGCGCCACGTCGCGTAGCCGCACAATGCCGGTAGCTCCGGCGGTCGGGCTGGCCAGCGCGCCGTCGGTCGATGGGGCAGCGGAGGCGGTCGGGGTTGCCGGCATGGTCGACAGCGTAGCGATCGTCGACATCGCCGAATCGTTTTGGTTTGGATTCACCTTGACGATGATGTTGCGGAATTGATCGGGATCGACCAGGCGGCCCAGCGTGTTGATCGTGAGCTGAAACTGCTGGCCGCGCGGCACGGGCTGCTGGCCGATCTGCCCGGCGGCGACCTGCACGTTTTGCTCGCCGATCGCCGTGACGATGTCCGCCGCCGAGATGCCCAGCGACGCCATCCGTTCAGGGTCGAGCCAGGCGCGCATGCTGTAATCGCGCTGGCCCATGTAGGCCACGTTCGCCACGCCCGGCAGACGACCGAGCTCGTCCTTGATTTGGATCGTGGCGTAGTTGCTGAGAAAGATGTCGTCGAACTCGCCGCCGGGCGAGTACAGGTTGACGATCATCATGGTGTTGGGCGACATTTTTTTGACGCTGATCCCCTCGCGCTGCACCAGGTCGGGAATCACCGGCAGCGCCAACGACACGCGGTTTTGCACCAGCACCTGGGCCATGTCGCTGTTCATGCCCAGGTTGAACGTAACGAGCAGCGTGTAGGTGCCGTCGTTCGTGCACTGGCTCGACATGTAGATCATGTTCTCGACGCCGCTGACCTGCTGCTCGATCGGCGCGGCGACCGTGTCGCGCAGCGTCGATGCATTCGCGCCGGGATAGAACGCCGTGACGATCACCGTCGGCGGCGTGACGTCCGGATACTGCGCAATCGGCAGCTTGACCAGTGCAATGGCTCCGGCCAACGTGATGACGATCGACAGCACACTGGCGAAGATCGGTCGATCGATGAAGAAGTGGCTCATGCGCGGGGATCGGGAATCAGGATTCGGAATTCGGGTTATGCGGCGGCGCGGGAGTGATCGGCGGGCGTGTTTGCCGGCGCGTGAAAACGCCTTGCACGGCCAGCGCTGCCAGCGCACCCAGGCACGCCCCGGCGACGATGCCAGGCCCCAGCTCGACAAAGTTCGCCTTCCACGACAGCCAGCCGATCGCCAGCCCCACGAGCCCGCCGATCTGCATCGAAACCAGCCATTGAGTGCGCACCGGCGCGAAAATCGGCCGCTCGCTGAGCCCCTCGATCACCGAGAAGAACACCGGCGTGAACAGCAGACCGAACGCCGTGACTCCCAGCATGCCGCTGAACACGGCGATCCCCAGCGATTGGCGCATCTCGGCGCCAGCGCCGGTGGCCATAACCAACGGCACGACGCCGAGCACGAAGGCCAGCGAAGTCATCAGGATCGGTCGCAGCCGCAGCCGCGACGCTTCGATTGTGGCTTCGGCAAGCGGCTTGCCTTGTTCGCGCAACAGCTTGGCAAACTCGACGATCAGGATCGCGTTCTTGCACGCCAGGCCGACCAGCACCACGAACCCGATCTGCACGAAAATGTTGATCGCCAGCCGCCCGAATATGACCCCCGTGACCGAGCAAAGCACGCACAGCGGCACCACCAGGATCACCGCAAACGGCAGCGACCAGCTCTCGTACAGCGCCGCCAGCGCCAAGAAAACCGCGACCACGCTCAGGCCAAAAACATAGAACGCCGTGTTCCCAGCGCGGGTTTCCATTAACGTCAGTTCCGTCCACTCCGCGATCATCGAGCGCGGCAGCGTGGCGGCGGCCAGCCGCTCGATTTCGGCAATCGCCTGGCCGGAGCTCAAAAACGGCGCAATGCTGCCGTTGATCGGCGCGGCATTGTACAGGTTGTAACGGTTCACCATTACCGGGCCGGCGATCTCGCGCGGCGTAGCGAGCGTCGACATCGGGATCATTTGCCCCAGGTTGTTCTTCACCTTGATCAGGCCGATCTGCGAGGCGTCGCGGCGGAACTCACCGTCGGCCATGATGTTCACCTGCCAGAACCGCCCGAATGCGTTGAACGGATTCGTGTAGTACGAACCCAGAAAGATCTGCAGCGCGTTGTTCACCTCGGCCAGCGGAATGCCCAGCGACTTGACCTTGAAGCGGTCGATATCGAGGTACAACTGCGGCGTGTTCGACCGAAACAACGTGATGATCCCAAACAACCCTTGCTGCTGACGCAGCGTGGCGATCAGCCGATCGGTTTGCCGCTGCAGCTCGTCGAGCCCCAGCGAGCCGCGGTCTTCGACCATCAGCTTGAAACCGGCCGCAATGCCCAATCCCGGCACCGCCGGAGCGCCAAACACGTTGACCACCGCATCGCGCACCTCGCGGGCGAACGTCTGGTTCAGCTGCCGCGCAATGGCGTCGGCACTCAGGTCGCGGCTGCGGCGGTTTTCAAACGAATCGAGCACGACGAACATGTTCGAGAAGTTCGAGCTATTGCTGCTGGTGAGCAGCGAGAAACCGGCGCTGGCGACCACATGCCGCACGCCGGGCGTTTTGAGCGCCAACTCAACCAGTCGCGCCGTCACGCGCTCGCTGCGCTCCAGCGATGCCGAGTCGGGCAGTTGCACGTTGACGATCAGCCGGCCTTGATCCTGCTGCGGGATGAACCCGGTCGGAACGGCGCGGAACTCGGCATACGTGATCGCCAGCAATCCGGCGTACGCCGCGAGCATCAGCAACGGCACACGCAGCACGAGCCTGACCGTGGCGGTGTACAGGCGCGTGCAGGCTTCGAACGCGTGATTAAACAGCCAAAAAAACCAGCCAAAGGTCTTGTCGAGCAGCCACTCGAACGGGTCGCGCCGGGCTCCGCGGGGCTTGAGCAGCAGCGCCGAAAGCGCCGGGCTGAGCGTGAGCGAGTTCAGCGCCGATATCAGCGTCGAAGCGGCAATCGTCACCGCAAATTGGCGGAAGAATTGCCCGGTGATGCCGCTGATGAATGCGCAGGGAACGAACACTGCCGACAACACCACCGCCACGGCGATCACGGGGCTCGTGACTTCGTCCATCGCCCGATAGGCGGCATCGCGCGGCGCCAGGCCGTGCTCCAGCCAGCGTTCGACGTTTTCAACCACGACGATCGCGTCGTCGACCACGATGCTGATCGCCAGCACCAGCCCCATCAGCGAGATGTTGTTGAGCGTGAAGCCCAGCGCCGCCATCACGGCAAACGTGCCGATGATCGCCACCGGCACGGCGATCAGCGGAATCAGCGAAGCCCGCCAACTTTGCAGGAACGCCAGCACCACCAGCGCCACCAACGCGACCGCTTCGAACAAGGTTTTGACCACATCCTGGACCGATTCTTCGATGAACGGCGTGGTGTCGTAGGCGATCTCGTAGTCGATTCCTTCGGGAAATCGCTCGCGCAACTGTTTGAGCCGGGCCTTCACGCGGTCGCCCACGTCCAGCGCGTTGGTGCCGGGCAATTGATACACGGCCAGGCCGACCGACGGCTTGCCGTTGAGCGTGCACGAGGTGACGTAACTTTGCGCACCCATTTCCACGCGGGCCACGTCGCGCAGCAGCACCACCTGCGGCGTGCGGGCGCTATCCACGGCGGTGGTGGCTCGCAGCACGACGTCGTCAAACTGTTCCGGGCTGCTGAGCCGGCCCACACCGCCGATCGGCGGCTCGAGCGTCACGCCCGGCGCGGCCGGTTGCTGCCCGAGTTGCCCGCTCACCAGCGGCAAGTTTTGCTGCTGCATCGCCAGGGCGATCTCGCTGGCGCTGAGGTTGCGCCCCGCGGCGAGCTCCGGGTCCAGCCAGGCCCGAATGCTGTAATCGCGCTGGCCGAAGATGAAGATGTCGCTGAGCCCCGGCACGCGGAACAGCTCGTCGCGAACAAAGATCGTGGCGTAGTTGCTGATGTACAGGTTGTCGTAGCGATCGTCGGGCGAATAAAAGTTGATGACGAATAAAATATCGGGCGTGCGCTTGCGGATCGTAATGCCCTGCCGCTGCACGCTCGTGGGCAACTGCGGCAGCGCCAGCGCCACGCGATTCTGCACCATCACCAAGGCGGTGTTCAGGTCGGTGCCCAAATCAAACGTGACGGTCAGGTTGTACGAGCCGTCGTTGTTCGAGATCGACGACATGTACAGCATGTTCTCGACGCCGTTGACCTGCTGCTCGACCGGAGCGGCCACGGTATCGGCCACGACCGCTGCGCTGGCGCCGGGAAACTGCACCGAGACCTGCACCGTGGGCGGCGCGATGCTGGGATATTGCGTAACCGGCAACGACCAGCCGGCAATCGCGCCCGACAGCGTGATGACGATCGATACGACCGAGGCGAAGATCGGCCGATCGATGAAGAAACGCGAAATCATTTGGTGGGATTCGGGATTAGGGATTCGGGGCGGAGATGCTTTGTGCGGGCGACTTGGTTTCTTCCGCCCCCTGAATCCCGACTCCCGAATCCTGACTCCCGCCGGCCGCTGCCGGCGTGGGCATGGCGACTTCGTCCACCTGCACGGTCATGCCGGGCCTGATCAGTTGCAGGCCCGCCACCACCACGCGATCGTCCGGCTTCAGCCCGTCTTCGATCACCCGCAAACCATCGCGCTCGAGCAACCCTGGCGTGACGCGACGGTACTGCACTTTGTTGTCGGCGCCGATTGCGTACACGAACTTTAAGCTCTGGTCGGTGCCGATCGCCTGGTCGGCAACCAGCAGCGCATCGCGCGGCTTGCCCAGCGGCACGCGGATTCGCACGAACATTCCCGGGTTGAAGGGGCGCACGCCGTGTGGCCCGGCATCGTTCGAGAACACGGCGCGGACCGTGATGGTGCCGGTCGTCGGGTCGATGCGGTTATTGACGAAGTTGATCCGTCCCCTGTGCGGAAAGCCGCGTTCGCCTTGCAGAGCCATGAGCACGGGAATGTCGTTCGATTCGCGCACCGAGATTTGCTTGCCCTCGGTGATGAGCTTCTTGATCCGCAGGATCGAGCCTTCATCGACGTCGTAGTAGGCGTAGATCGGATCGAGCGATACGACCGTGGTGAGCAGCGTCTGGTCTTGGGCAACCAGGTTGCCGATGGTCAGGTAATAGCGGCTCACCTGGCCGTCGATCGGCGAAATGACCCGTGTCCACTCCAGGTTCAGCCGCGCGGTTTCGAGCTGCGCCTGCGAATCGGCCAGCGTGGCGCGGGCCTGGTCTTCTTGTGCC
>DASZPI010000799.1:0-2208 GCA_035550355.1 Pirellulales bacterium | reverse complement strand
GACCTGATCCAGCAGCGCATTTACCCGGCCGTGGTCCAAGATCGCACGGTCCTTGCCGACCCGGGCACGAACAAAAACCTGGGGCTCGCCACGTGGCGCTCATTCGATCTCGAATTCCGCACCCCCTTCCCGGAGGTCGATACGTTGCGCGTGGGTGCGGGCTTCAATAACGGACGGGGGCGCGGCAATCACAGTGAGTTCCTGATCGATGAAATCTCGTTGATCAGCATCCCGGTGCCGGCCGGTTACACCTCGCCTGCCGAGCGCCGCCCCACGCGTGGCCGCGAGGAACTATCGAAGCTCGTCCCGCTTGGCGGCCGTTGGTACTACGATCCGCAAGGCGACAGCCCCAAGCCGCCAGCGACGTTCGACAGCAGCAATGCCGATCGATTGCTGTACCTGGCCGAGAAGCTGGAGACCCCTTTTGCCGACAACACCAGCGCCTGGTTGCGCAAGGGCTACCTCGACCGGCGTGGGAACATGGTCGATCGCGACCGGTTCGTTGAGAACAATCTGACGATCTCCTTCACCGCCACGCATCTGGTGGCGCATACGCATGGCCTGCCGAACCATCCCACGGCGACGTTCCCCGACCGCTGGCGGGCCATCGACGGCAACCCGAACTACATTCAGGAACAGGATGCGACCTGGTACGTGCCGCTGGAGCCGCGTGTCAACTCGCAGCATGTGGCAATGAAGAACGGCCAGAACAACGATCACGCCCTGCCGATGGGCCCGATCGGCCTGGCCGTCAACGGCGTGGTGTTCTTCAATCCATTCGACCATCTGCTAAACGAGGATGCGGTCTGGCGGCTCGACCGTTGCTGCGGCCATCCTGCGCCCAATGCCCTGTACCACTACCACAAGTATCCGGTGTGCGTGAAATCGCCGTGGGCCGACGACGGCGACGACCATTCGCCGCTCATTGGTTTTGCCTTCGACGGTTTCCCGGTCTATGGCCCCTACGAATCGCGCGGTGTGTTGGCCAAGAACGCCAGCGATCGGCCGTTGAACGAGTTCAACTTGCACGAGGACGACGCGCGCGGCCCACACTACCACGTCACGCCCGGCCAGTTTCCGCACATCATTGGCGGCCTCTGGGGCACGATGGACGAGCGGAACTCGCGTCCCCGGCCGCAAGGCGGTCCCGGCGGGCAACGTCCCGCCGGCGGACCCGGCGGACCCGGCGGACCCGGCGGCCGACCGGGCCTGCCTGGCCCCGGCGGACGCCCACGACCGCAGTTCTGATAGACTCACGGCAGCTTCCACCGTGAACGGCTGCTTGAGGAGTCTTCATGTTCCGGGTTCGACTACTCGCCACGTTGGCGCTGCTGGTTGTTGTTGCGCATCGCGCTCGCTCGGCCGACGATGCCGATCCCGCGGCTTTCGCCGCCAGACGCGCCAAGCTTGCCGCGGCCGTCGCTTTGTCGCCGTTGGCTGAAACGAACGCGCCCACGAGACGACAACCGTCCAGCGAGCCGATTTATCTGGCCCACCCGGTCGCGGCCGAACAGGTCCATGGCAAGCACTACGATCTGGTGGTGATCGGCGCGACCCCCGGCGGAATTGCTTGCGCGGTGCGCGCGGCCCGCCAGGGCTGCGCAACGCTACTCGTGCAACACAACCGGCACATCGGCGGCATGATGTCCAACGGTCTGATGCAATGGGACGCCCTTTACGGCGGCCCCCGGGCGCCGCTGTTTAGCGAGCTACTGCGGAACATCGAGCGGCACTACATCGCCACCACCGGCAAAGACTCGACCGACCATCAGACAGTTCGCTACACGCACGAGCATTACCCCATCGGTTGGGCCGAGCCGCACGTGGCCGAGCGCGAGTTCAACCGCTTGGTTGCCGGCGAGAAGAATCTCGCGCTGCTGCTGGATTACTACCCGACCGAGGCGAAGCGCCAAGGTCGTCGAATCACGCAGCTTGGGTTGAAGCCTTGCGGCAGTGGGACCGAGCTTGTCGTCAACGCCACGATGTTCGCCGACGGCACGTATGAAGGCGACTTGGCCGCCGTGGCGAAGGTGCCGTATCGCGTGGGGCGCGAAGCCCGTGAAGAGTTCGGCGAGCCACACGCCGGCAAGCTGTTCACGAACATTGCGAAGCAATCCGCTCCGCGCGATGCCGTCGAGGCGCGGCTGAACATCAGGCCGTACGGGTCGAACCAGGGCCCGATCGATCCAACGAGCCCGTTCACCGCCG
>DASZPI010000798.1:0-1756 GCA_035550355.1 Pirellulales bacterium | reverse complement strand
AGGTCGGCAGGGTTGGCGTTGTCGACCGGCTCGCGCAGCGTGACGTTCGGCTTGGGTCGGTGGACCCAGGCTTCGGACGTTCGCAGCCGCTGCTCGACGTCGCGCACGGCGGTCATGTATTGATCGAGCTTCTCGCGATCCGCCCCATCGAGCCGGCGATGGATGCGCTTTGTTTGGCCCAGCGCCGCATCGAGGATGCTTTGCCCCGTGCGCAGACGGTGAACTTGGGTCTCCACTTCGTCGGGCGAGCCGTTGACGAACAGCTTGCGAAACAACAGCGACGGGCTGTTGTCGGCCGGAATCTGCACGCCGCCGGCGGTCCACGACAGGCTGCGCTCGTACGTGCCCAATGCCAAGTACGGGTAGCGCGTTTCGGGCGCCAAGCGCTCGACAACATATTGATCGAGCGAGATTGTGTTCTTGAACGTTGATGCCTTCGGATGCGGCGCCGCGGTCAGGAACGATGCTTCGGAAAAGTGCCCGCCGTCGACTTCCGGATGCGACACGCCGGAGAACACTGTGTAGTCGTTGCGGAATTTCGCGAGCGGTTCGAGGTACAGCGGCGTGTCGTAGTCGCGCCCCGCACGTTTGGGAATCCAGTTCTCGGCCAACAGCCCCAGCGACGTGCAGATTGCAATCATCCGCCGCGGAGTCTCGGCCGGCTCAGCGGCACCCACACGCCGCGCCAACGAATCGAGCAGCGGCAAAGCGATCGTCGCGCCGGCGCCGCGGAGGAACATGCGACGCGGAAACGATGGAAGGACGGAGGGACGGAGCGACGGACGGGGTAGAGCCGGGGCGACAGCGGGGGGCAGTTCGATCATTTGAGATTCCATCGTTCTGGACTGCGAATCATGTTGACGAGCATTCCGAGAATCGCGTCGTACTGACGATAGATGCGCTGCCCGATGATCCGATCGAGATAATTGCATTTGACCGCGAATTGAAGCCAGACCTGAGTTTCCGCCGCTTCACCTTCGGAATCGCTCAACTTGCTGACGAACGCCGCTGGATATCGTCGTCTGCGCCAAGCCTCAGCGATATTGGCAGCAACCGATCGCGATGATCGACGCACTTGATCAGTCAACGAATACCGTTCTTCGTTCGGAAATGCCCGTGAGAGTTCAAACACCTGCAACGCTGAGTCGAACGCCAGTCGATATACCTCTAAATCCGTATGCTTTCGGATCGCCTATACTCTACTGGCCGACGACATTTCACGCCCTCAATCCCTCTATCGCTCAGTCCCGCTGTCCCTCACTCCCATAAACGACTCACTCGCTACCAACTCCTTGATCAAACTCCGCAGACCGTAATCACGCGCTTTTGTACACTCGACGATCCGTGCAATTTCTTCACGATCGTTCACGTCGGGTTCGCGTCCCAGGGCATACGTCAGTAGCTTCTCAATCACCACCATCGCGACATTGCTCGGATCGTCGAGCAGCAGCGATTTAAATTCGCGCACCGAATCGAACTCGCGGCCATCGGGCAACACGTCGCGTGATTCGACTTTCGAACCCAGCTTCGGCCGGACGTGCGGCTCGCCAGTTGCCGGGTCGGTCTCGGTGATCAGGATTTTGTACTGGTCGCGCCAAGCGCCGATCGGATCGAAGTTTTCGAGCGCGAAGCCGGCGGGATCGATCCGCTTGTGGCACGAGGCGCACGTGTCGACCTGGCGATGGGCCGCGAGCTGCTGCCGCACCGTCTTGGCGCCGCGCACGTCGGGCTCGAGCGCCGGCACACCTGGCGGCGG
>DASZPI010000797.1:0-7386 GCA_035550355.1 Pirellulales bacterium | reverse complement strand
GCAAGCTGCCGATCTGTGCCAGCACCCGTTTGCGCAAAGCAGGGTTGCTTGCTCCCCAGTTTGAGCCGCCCGTGGCAGCCGCGTTATAGGCAACGGCCGACGGCCGCGGCCAGAAAAACTTCGGGTCGGAAAAAGGCTGGGCGATCATCCGCGAGCCGACAATGTTTCCGGCATGGTCTTTCAACATGCTGCCTTGCGCAGGCTCGGGCATCAGGTATGCCAGCGCCAACAAGCTCGCGGGATACAGGACCGCAGTGATTACGATCGTCAACGTCAACAACCACAGATTTGCGCGGAGGTGAGCGCTCATAGCTTTTTTGTCCTTGTCCTAAGCAACCAAGTTGAGGCTGCTGAGCACGACGTCGATAAATTTGATGCCGAGGAACGGAACGATTACCCCGCCCAGCCCCCAGACCAGCAAATTGCGGCGCAACAGTGCGTCGGCCCCCACCGGGCGGTACCGCACTCCCTTCAATGCGATCGGAATCAGCATGGGAATGACGATCGCGTTGAAGATCACGGCCGACAGGATTGCCGAAGTTGGTGAATGCAGGTTCATCACGTCGAACGCTTTGAGCCATGGCAGGGTGCCGGCAAACATCGCGGGAACGATGGCAAAGTACTTTGCGACGTCGTTGGCGATCGAAAAAGTCGTCAGCGCGCCGCGCGTCATCAGCAGTTGCTTGCCGATTTCAACGACCTCGATCAGCTTGGTCGGATCGCTGTCGAGATCGACCATGTTGCCTGCTTCTTTGGCGGCCTGCGTCCCCGAATTCATGGCGACGCCTACATCGGCTTGGGCCAGCGCCGGCGCGTCGTTCGTACCGTCGCCCATCATGGCCACCAGCTTGCCTTCGGCCTGCTCCTTGCGGATGTACGCGAGCTTGGCTTCGGGGGTCGCTTCGGCCAAAAAGTCGTCCACTCCAGCCGCCTTGGCAATGGCGGCGGCGGTGAGCTTGTTGTCGCCGGTGATCATCACCGTGCGCAGGCCCATCTGGCGCAAGCGCTGGAAGCGATCTTTCATTCCGGGTTTCAGCACGTCCTCCAGCACCGCAACGCCAGCCAAACGATTGCCGTCGGCGACCAACAGCGGCGTAGCCCCCTTGGTTGCGACATGGTCGACGTGTTGCAGCAAGGCTGCCGGGATCTGCCCTTGCGCGTGCTGAACGTATTGCGTGATCGCGTCAGGAGCGCCTTTGCGAATGCGTCGACCATCGGGCAGGTCGATGCCACTCATGCGCGTCTGTGCCGAGAAGGGCACAAAACGAGCATCGGGCGGCACGACCAGCCCATCGCTGTTCAGGGCGGTCTCGCCTGAGGCCATCAACGCGCCTGTCGACATTTTTTTATACAGCTCGACAAAGCTTTTGCCTTCGGGAGTTGGGTCAGCCACCGAAGCCAGTGCGGTCAGCCGTGCCAGCTCGAGCACGGTGAACCCATCGCCCGGAATGACCTGGGTTGCATGGCGATTGCCCATGGTGATCGTCCCGGTCTTATCGAGCAGCAGCGTATCGATGTCGCCGGCTACTTCGACGGCCTTGCCGCTCTTGGCAATCACGTTGGCGCGCAACGCCCGATCCATTCCCGCGATGCCGATGGCGGCCAACAGCGCGCCGATCGTCGTCGGAATCAAGCACACCAGCAGGGCGACGAGCGTCGGCACGTCGGTCCCCAGGCTTTTGATCGGCTCGCTCGCGCCCAGGTAGGCCTGCATGTACAGCTCGGTGTGCAAGGCCATCGGCCACAACGCCACGGTCACGATCAAAAAGATCAGGGTGAATGCGGCCAGCACCAGCGACAGCGCAACTTCATTCGGCGTGCGTTGGCGAATGGCTCCTTCGACCAGCGCGATCACGCGATCGAGAAACGATTTTCCAGCATTCGAGGTCACGCGCACGACAATGTGATCTGACAATACGCGTGTGCCCCCGGTCACGCCCGATCGGTCGCCCCCCGCTTCGCGGATGACCGGCGCCGATTCGCCGGTAATCGCCGACTCGTCGATCGACGCGACGCCGGCAACGATTTCGCCGTCGCTGGGTATCACATCGCCGGTTTCGACGAGAACGTAGTCTCCGGCCCGAAGATCGGAAGACATGATCGCTTCGATCGAATGCTCGGCCTTGCCGTTGGCCGCGGCTCCCGTCGAGCGCAGCACGACCGCACCTGATTCGTGGTAATCGACCAGCCGTTTGGCGGGCGTATCGCGGCGAGTTTTTCGCAGCGCGTCGGCCTGAGCTTTGCCGCGCGCCTCGGCCAATGCCGAGGCAAAATTCGCGAACAGCAGCGTCATCACCAACCAGAAGCTGAGGGCCAGCAAATAGCCGACGCCAACGTGGGCGCTGTAACCGAAGCAGCGCGCGATCGTGTAAATGATCGTGAGCACGGTGCCGACTTCGACCACGAACATCACAGGATTTTTCCACTGGATGTCGGGGCGGAGCATCACGAGGGATTGCCTAAATGCCGCTTTCAGCAGCGATGGCTCCAACAGCCCGTAATGCCGGCTCGCGCGCCGCGATGCTTTCAAGTCGCTCGCCGTTGCCGGGCTCGATGGTGTTGCAGCCGGCGGGTCGATTAAGGTTGACATGGTGATTCTCGGTTTCGCGAGAAAGGGGGTGTTGCGATTAGTTGATTGCGAATCATTAGCGGCCGAATGGCATGGGTCCAAGGTGCTCGGCCACGGGACCAAGCACCGCAGACGGCAGGAACAGCAGGGCACCGAGCAGCACGATGGTGCCAAACAGCACGCAGCCAAACGTCAGGCTGTCGGTTCGCAAGGTGCCGGCGGTCATCGGCGTGCGCTTCTTCGCAGCCAGGCTGCCGGCGATCGCCAACGGCGCGATGATCGGCACAAATCGGCTGATCAGCATCACCAGGCCGCAGGCAATGTCCCAATGCGGGCTGTACGGCGCCGGGGTCGGATTATCGGCAAAGCCATAGGTATCGCCCAAGCCTTCAAACCCAGAGCCGTTATTGGCCGAGGCCGACGTGAATTCGTACAAGATTTCTGCGAAGCCGTGAGCCCCGGGGTTGTTCTCGGCTTTCATGCCCCAATCGAGCGCCGAGAACAGGCCGGCGGGCCCGAGGATCATCAACGGGTGAATGAGCAGGGCCAACATGGCGAGCTTCATTTCACGCGACTCGACTTTTTTACCCAGGTATTCGGGCGTGCGGCCCACCATCAAGCCGGCCAGGAAGACGCCGACAATCAGGTAGATCAGAAAGTTGATCAGACCGACGCCGATCCCGCCGAAATTGCAGTTCAGCCACATGCCTGCTAACGGCGCCAAACCAGCAAGCGGATTGAGACTATCGTGCATCGAGTTGACCGACCCGTTCGAAGTGCATGTGGTGCATGCCGCCCAGGTCGGACCGGCCGACGTGCCGAACCGCAGCTCTTTGCCTTCCAAATTGCCGAGCTTCTGGTCGACGGGCAGGCCCGCGAGGGCCGGCACGGCAATATCGCGCGATCCGCCGTCAGCCGTCGGGTCGATGATTTTGTAGTCGACGGCCTGTTGCGCAACGATGCCGGGATTGGGCTTGGTCGAATCGGTGTAGATCGCCCAGCCGGTGAACATCGCCAGGAATGCGAGCATGACACCGAAGATGACGGCTGCATGGCGCACGTTCCCGAGCATCACGCCGAACATCACGACAACCGCCATCGGCACGAGCAAGATGCATACGTTCTCGAGATAGTTGCTCCAATCGGTCGGATTCTCGAACGGATGTGTCGAGTTGGGACCGAAAAACCCGCCGCCATTAGTGCCGAGCTGCTTGATGGCCACGATTGCTGCGACAGGCCCGCGTGCGATCGACTGAGGGTTCGGTGCGCCGTCGGCCGCCGTGCCCATCGCACCTGGCTCGACGGTCGTGGCTTGCGCGTTGCCGGCAAGCGTCATCGGCATGCCGGTAAACATCAGCAGCACGCCCACGATTGCCGCCAGCGGCAGCATCACGTAAACCGTCGATCGCCACAGATCAACGTAGAAGTTTCCCATGCTCGTATCGCCGCGCAAACCGCGCGTCATCGCGACGAGCACCGCCAGCCCGATGGCGGGCGAGTGAAACTGCTTCCAGCAGATAACGAACAACTGACTGAAATAGGAGAGATGCACTTCGCCCGAATAGTGCTGCAGGTTCGTATTGCTCAAGAACGAGCATAGGGTGTTGAACACCGTGGTGGGCGAGAGCATTCCCTTGTGATCGGGATTCAAGGGCAAATACGGCTGCAAGGTGAGGATCGCGAAACCGACCACGAACGTGAGCGTGTTCCAGGCGAGCATCGCGAGGGCATATTGCTTCCAGTCTTGTGGACCGGTATCGATGCGCTGCTCCACCGAGCGCAGCACGGCAGGTGCGCGCCAGCGGCCATCGAGCGCGCGGGCCATGAACACGCCCAGCGGAATTGAAAGCACGATCATCGTGCCGATGAACAGGACAGGCAACGCCCACATAACGGATTTCCTTCGACGTTAAAACCATTCCGGACGCAGCAGCGCCGCGACGAGGTAGCCAAACAACAGGACAGTGACGGCGGTGGTCAGCAGAATCATGGGGGTTCTCACACTCGCTCGCAGGCGTAAACGAACGCGAACATCAAGGCGATCGCCGCCAAGCCCAGGGCCATCATCGCCGGTATCCAAATCACCAGGTTCATAACGAGTCCTCTCGGCCGCGGGTCGGCATGATGCCGAAGCACATTTTTCGAACGCGATGAGCCGACTATGGCAAAGAACGTGCCGCGCGCATTCGTGGGTTGTGTGCAACGACCGGAGAGCCGGTATTTACCGGGCTTTTTGCATCACAGGGTTTCAGTTCGGCCGGCGTCGATTTGCCCGGCTTGCCTTGCAGCCTGCAATCGCCATCGTGCAATATGCAATGATTGTCGTGCCGGAAATGTTGTTTTCCACGGGAATTGTCGATCGTGCACGGTGGCTTCCGATTTGCTCGTGAACACTTCGCTGCTAAAAAAACGGCAGCCACCGGTGTTTTCCACCAAGCGCTGTGCGGGATCGCTCGCGGCGCCCGTAGAACTGTGCTCGATTGACACTGAGCGCGCGGATCGATGAACATTTTGCTAATCGACGACGATGCCAGCCTTCGCAAGACCACGCGAATCGGGCTCGAAGCGATGGAGCATCGGGTTACCGAGGCACGCAACGCCACCGAAGCACTCGAGTTGCTCGGGCATCGAGCGTTTCAGGTAGCCCTACTCGACTTGCAACTTGGCGCAGACGCCGGGCTCGACTTACTCCCACAACTGCTCGCCCTTGCGCCGGGCTTGCAGGTAGTGATCATCACGGCCTATGCGACAATTGAAACGGCGGTCGAAGCCATGCGCCGCGGCGCGTGCGATTACCTGCCCAAGCCTTTTACACCTGGCCAGCTGCGGCTAGTGCTCGAGCGAACGGCGCGAGTGCGGCATCTCGAGTCGACGGTCGACGAACTCGAAGCGCAGCTCCGCGCCTCGGTGCCCGAGGTCGACCTGCAAACCCAAGAGTCGGCGATGCGGTCGGTGCTCGATCTCGCCTTCAAGGCGGCCGTAAGCGATGCGGCCGTCTTGATTCGCGGCGAAAGCGGCACCGGCAAGGGGGTCTTAGCCCGGGCGATTCACTCTCGTAGCCGCCGTGGACACGCGCCGTATGTAACGGTCAACTGTCCGTCGCTTTCCGGGGAATTGCTCGAGAGCGAGTTGTTCGGCCACGTTCAAGGGGCGTTCACCGGCGCGTCGCGCGATACGACCGGCAAGGTGGCCGCTGCTGAGACAGGAACCTTGTTTCTCGACGAGATCGGCGACCTGCCGATCTCGCTTCAGCCCAAACTGCTGCGCTTACTGCAAGAAAAACAGTACGAACGCGTTGGCGAAACGCGCACCCGCGCTTGCGATGTCCGCGTGATTGCCGCCACGAATCGCCCGTTAGAGCAGGAGATCGCCACGGGGCGGTTTCGCGAAGACTTGTTCTATCGGCTCAACGTGATCGAACTGCACCTGCCGCCCTTGCGCGAACGATCTCACGACATTCTGCCGATGGCCGAACGCCTGACCAGGTTCTTTGCCGCCCAAGCTGGCAAGGCGATCGGCGGACTGACCAACGAAGCGCGCGAGGCGTTGCAGCATCATTCGTGGCCGGGAAATATTCGCGAATTGCGCAATGGCATCGAACGCGCCGTGATTCTTTCGACGCAATCGGTCCTGGGACTGGCCGACCTGCCGGCGTCGATCAGCACTCCCAAAGCAGTTGGCGTCGAAGTCGGGGCGCGCGTGTCGCTTGCCGAGTTGGAGCAAGAACATGTTCGACGTGTCCTTGGATCGACCGCCACGATCGAAGAGGCGGCCGAAATCCTTGGCATCGATCCCAGCACCTTGTGGCGCAAGCGAAAACGGTACGGACTGTAACGAAGTCATGCCACGAGGCCAGATCGCTTCATTTTAAGGTTGGTTCGCATGGTCTCGCTCCGAAGCCGGATTGTTCTCACGCTGCTTCCGTTGTTTGCGATTATTGCGATGATGGGCGCTTACGGCGCGGTGCTGATCCATCGCATCGGCGGTCGAATCGACCAGATTTTGCACGAAAATTACGCCAGCGTCCTCTACATGGAGCGGCTCAAGGAGAATCTCGAGCGCATGGATTCGGCCTTCCAGTTCGCCCTTGCCGGACGCGAGCAGGACGCCCGCAAGCAATTCGACGAAAATTGGCAGTTGTACAATCGCCATCTTGCCGAGGAGCGGAGAAACATCACTTTGCCGGGCGAAGGCGAGTTGGTTGCCGAGCTGACGTCCACCGGTGATCGTTATCGTCAACAAGGCAACGCCTTTTTTGCCGAGAACGATCCCGCCGGTCGCCGCGACCAATACTTCGGCATCGAACAGACCACGGGATTGCTCGAGCAGTTCAAGCGGATGAAGAACCTTGCCAACGAGATCACGATCCTCAACCAGACGAACATGGAGCAGGCCAATGCCGACGCCAAGCGGACGGCCGAGTCGTCGCTCGCCTGGTTTACCGTCTCGCTGCTGGCGGTCATCGCGCTGGCGACGCTCTTGGCTCGGAGAACCATCACGACCATCGTGCGGCCGATCGAAAGCGTCACGCACTCAGTCGAGGCGATTGGCGCCGGGAACCTGAACCAAGTCATTGCGCAGCCGTCGTCGCAGGAGCTGGCTCAACTGGTCACAGCCGTCAATACCATGGCCCGCCAACTGCGCGACTATCGACAAACACAACAGGCGCGCCTGGTGCGATCGCAGCAAGCGGCTCGGGCGACGATCGATTCGTTTCCGGATCCTGTGGTCCTGGTCGACAGCGACGGGCAGGTCGAGATGGCGAATCCCGCGGCACGCAACATCTTTGGGCTCGGAGAACCGGTCACGGCCACGCC
>DASZPI010000796.1:0-8487 GCA_035550355.1 Pirellulales bacterium | reverse complement strand
TGCACTGATCGTGAACGCGCCGGCCGAAGGTCCGAATGTGATGCCATTGACCCAGGCGGGCGGCGTGGTGAAATCGTACAGCAGCGTGTTGTTCGGCGCCCCAATGGCGGAATTGAAGTACCACGCGTTGCCCGAGGCCGGCGACGCTGTACCCGACCAGTTGCCCGAGTCCGACAGCGAGGTTGGAATGCCCGAATCGGCGCCCGTGAACGTGCTCGTCTGTGCGTCCGCTCGCACGTCCGCCAGCGTGACAGCCAGCAACGCCGCTCCCATTGCAGACAACTGTCGGCACTGAATAAATAATGCTCGTTTTCGAATCATAAGCATCCTCGGTCACGAGCGTCGCCGCATGTCGAAGCGCAGCGACGCAGAGGCGCATTGCGCGCGTGCGGGCAGGGGGAACACTTCACCGCCAAGCAAACCGGCTTAGCGGTGGGCATGAAACGAGTGGCGCGCTATCGACAACAGAGCCAGCCGATGCGCAACGAGGGTCGCAGGCGGCCCGGGTCGGGGCCGTCGGCGGGGCATGCCTCGGGCACGTGCGCGCCAGCGGCGCGTCGCAGGCGGATGATCCGGTAGCCGACCAGGGTGAGAACTGTCAGGCACATCGTAAGTTCCTCCTTACACGCGCCTCCGGTTTTCCAGTGGGCTGCGCAAACAACAGGGAAATTGCTGCGGGTTAATGTCCGACTAAACGACTGCTGAATCGCGGTCCAAGCCTTCGTGGCTCAGCGCATGGTCGACGGTCGAAGAATACGAAATATCATTAGATTGGTCAACGTACTAACTAATAAATGGAAAATTTGGCTAACCGATTGATTTTACAAGCGTTGCGTGCGTTCGGTTCCACACGGCCGCACCGCGCGACGGTGGTCGACCGAGGCCACAAGAATCTTTGCGCGCAAGTAGTCCAGAATGCGGCAAGCGGGCGATGACCGCGTAAGGCCGCCATAGCTGCGCAATGTTGAAATCCGCCCGGCCGCGTCGGGCCAACGCAGGGCCAACGCGGTTCCGGCGTTCTGCATGACCTGAAAAATCCGCGCTCGCGATTCCTGGCCGACCGGTCCGGTAACTTGCCCCGTGATCGGAACCACACCAGATCGGGAGCGCAGCTCGGCATGCACGAGGCGCGCGAAACGCGACCCCAGGTCGACGGCCAGCTGCTCGACGACCGGTACGACGAATCGCTGCTCGAATGTCTCTAGACCAACGGCAGGCGAGTGTTCATCGATCTCGGCCATCCATTGCTCAACCGCGGAAATCCTCGGCGACCTCCAGACCGTCGTGACGCCGCTTTCCGCTTGCAAGCGTATTCTCAGGCCATTGAAGACGCGCAAGATGGCCGCAACCCGTTTTCGCCCGTGACTGCGCAAGCGACGCATCTCGGCCAGGCTGAGGCGGCAGTACCAATCCAACGGCGTCCACCAAATACTGCGGGGTAACTGGCGGAGCGAATCGGTGAAACGTCCCAACGGTTCGTCCACCGGTAAGTGGCGTCGGACCAACTGCCGCCATGCTTCCCAATTCGCTTCGGTTAGCGCAGCGGCGTCGAAGCTCGCGCCAGGATCGCCCAATCCGGCCGATAGCGTGCCGCCGGGCGCGACCGATGGCCCCGAGGCGATCCGTTGCAGCAGAACCGTTAATGTCTGTAGCTTGCGGGTGCCGACCGCCGGCAGCGCGTGCAGCTCTTCAACGCTAGCGCTCAACACACTTCGCAGCGGTTGGGCCAGCAATGGTCGCGGCAACCAACGATCGGCCGTCAAAACCCAAAACGAGAGCGGTCGGTCCCAAGTTGAAGCGAATTGCTCGGTGCGTAGCACCTGCCGTACGCGCTCCAACCTGTCGGCATGCGTCAAAACGGGCCCGACGACACCCGTCCTATCGGAGCGCTCGCCCGGGCCATCGTCCAGCAGGCGGTGCATACCCGCCTGCCGGTTGCGAAGCCGTGAATAGATCATCGACAACGCGGCCCTGTTGTGATGTTGCGTCAATTCCATGTGGGCTGGAACCTCCTGTTCGGGGCCCGGTCGACCTGGATGTGGGCAATCACTTGCCGCACTCCGGCGACGCGCGGCGCGGACTCTTCGACCGCCCGCTTGTCGCCATCGCTTTCGACGCGCCCCACAAGGCGCACTTCGCCGTCGATCGCGTGGATCTCAACGCATCGTCGACGACCCTGCAGACGAAGCGCACCAAACGCCGTTGATGTCAAAAAACTGAATCGACTCTTGATCTGCTCTAAGAGTTCCAGAGCAACGCGATATTGCAGTTCGCGATCGGCGAGGGTTGGACGTTGAATTCGATGCATAGAATTGGTTCCAAGCAAAGAGGGAGGTTAGGCATATCGACCGAGGCCGGACGACACCAACGTGGGCACGACGGAGAGGGCGGCGAACGCATCGCACCACACGCCTTGCCTCGAGCGCAGCTCGCGACGGGAACGTGGGCCGAAAGGGCGCGCTCGGACTTACCGAGCGCTGCCGCCGCGAATTTCAGCGACTACACAAACGACGTCGAGACAATCGCGACGACGGACTCCAACGGGGGAACGCCGGCAACCAAGTGAACGGCTTGGCCATCGCCCGCTTCGCATCTAGCACTCGCATGATCGAGCTCCATGCAACGAGTGCGTGCCTCCGGAGCATCCAGTGAGCAACGCAACAAGAAATCTTTCGCTGTTGGTTCTCGCTGCTGTCTTCAGCTTGCTTGAACAAATGCAGAGATTATCACAATGACGGTCATCTTACTAGTGTTTTCGGAAAAATCCGCTAAACTGAATAACCGAATCGTCGGGACTGAAGCCTGGTTCGGCACAAACTCTTGTTATAACACGTCTTAAGTGGATCGCATTCGATGATGCATCGACGTCAGTTTCTTAAGCTTTCGACTGCCGTGGCCATCGCTCCCAGTGCGTTTCCGCGTCCGACGCTCGGTTTCGACGCTCCGCCGACGTGCCAAAGCATGTACGCTTCGCCGGCCGAAGCACGTCGTTCACCGCGAGAAACGCTTGCTTACATTACCGCGACCTGCGTCGGAATCGACGCCCAGCGACCCGACTATTTGGCAACCGTCGACCTCGACCCGCAGTCGCCAACGTATTCCACGGTCATCGACCGCCTGGCCATGCCCAATGTCGGCGATGAGCTGCATCATTTCGGCTGGAATGCGTGCAGCAGTTGCCACGCGGACCCGACCAAGGCGCGTCGCTACCTGGTCTTGCCCGGTGTCAGGTCGAGCCGCATTCATATTGCCGACACGCTCGACCATCGGCAGCCAAGACTGCACAAAGTCATCGATCCGAAGACCATCTTCGACGCGACGAACCTGTCGGCGCCGCACACGGTGCACTGCCTGGCGGATGGTCAAATCATGCTGTCGATGCTGGGCGACGCGCAAGGCGACGCGCCGGGCGGATTCTTGTTGTTGGATCAGAACTTCGACGTAGTCGGGCGCTGGGAGAACGACCGCGACGCCATGCGCTTTAACTACGATTTCTGGTATCAGCCGCGGCACAACGTGATGATTAGCAGCGAATGGGGCGCACCGAACACCGTCAATCCTGGCTTCAAGGTCGAGGACGTGCAGGCGGGCAAGTACGGTGATCGCCTGTATGTTTGGGATTGGAAGCAGCGCCGTGTCATACAACAACTCGAATTGGGTGAGCATGGCCGTATTCCACTCGAGGTGCGTTTCCATCACGATCCGTCGAGCACGCACGGCTTCGTTGGCGCGGCGCTCAGCAGCACGATCTGGCACTGGTTCCAGCGCGACGGGGCGTGGTCGGCCGAGAAAGTAATCGACGTCGAACCGATCGAGAAAACCGGTTGGCCGTTTTCGGTGCCTGGGCTGATCACCGATCTGGTGTTATCGCTCGACGATCGTTGGCTGTATTTCTCGAATTGGCTGCACGGAGACTTGCGCCAATACGACGTCAGCGATCCCGCAAAGCCACGACTTACCGCACAGCTTTGGCTCGGTGGTGTTCTCGACCGGGGCGAGAAGGTTGCGGGGCGATTGCTCGGCGGCGGCCCGCAAATGTTGCAGCTCAGCCTCGATGGCAAGCGGCTGTACCTAACCAACTCGCTCTACAGCAGTTGGGACAACCAATTCTATCCCGGCATCAGCACAGAGGGGTCGTACCTGTTGCAGGTAGACTGCGACACGGATGCTGGCGGCTTGAAAGTCAACGAGCGATTCTTGGTCGACTTCGGACGCGAGCCAGGCGGCCCGGCGCGCGCCCACGAGATCCGCTTTCCCGGCGGCGATTGCACCTCGGATATCTGGGTCTAGGAGAGACCGACGCTCGTCGGCCGGGCTGTTCTACGCGCGCGCTGCGTCGCGGCCAAGGCGAGCAACTCATCGCACAGCGGACCGGTCAGCGCGGCCTCGAGTGCCGCGAGCGCGCGCGCAATGTTGGCCCCGTCGGTGATCCGATGATCGTAAACGATTCGCACGTTCACGTTTCCCTCGGCGCTGATGACGCCGTAGTTCAGCAGAAATGATAACGGCGAAAGCGGGTGCAGCGATTCGGCTCCCAACGCCGAGTAAACGCTCAGCCCAAAGGTGCCGAACGCGCGCGCACGGAAATAACCGTTCAAGTTCAATCCGCACCACCAAAGTGCGCGTCGCAGAGGCCACGGCAGCAGCGTGATTGCCGATCCGAACCGGGCGAGCCCGGCGTTCGACCGCGCGGCCTTCGTGACCCGCCGCAGATAGCGATCGACCACGGCGATCGAATGCCGCGCCGGATTACGGACGCGTACAAAATCGACGAATCGAGCCGAAGCGTCGCTCCGTTCGGTCGCCACCGATGCGATGCTGACTGTGTGCTCGTACAGATGCGGCCATGGAAAGCTTAAGTACACCCGGCGAAGTTCCGGCGTTTCGGCGGCGACCAAGGCCAAGGCCCGCACGAAAATAGCCGACCAACTCGGCTTTGGCACAACTTGCGACCGCGCCTCAGCGACGGCGGCCAGCCGCATTTCGCGCTGCACGGGAATGCTCGGCACCGCTTTCGAGAAGTGCATCATGTCGCAGATCACCAGACGGTGTGCATCGAGTCGAATCCAATTTCCCGGCCGCTCGCGCATGCACGCACCTCCACGACGGACGGCGTCGGTACGCCTCGTCGTGCACGATTTAAATACCCAGGCCGCCGTCGAATTCGCCGTGCCGAAGGTCCGCCTGCGCGATATGGATTCCCGGCGGCACGCTACGAGTTATCCAGACGTTGCCGCCGATGACCGATCCACGGCCGATCGTCACGCGGCCCAGAATCGTCGCACCGGCATAGATCACAACGTCGTCCTCGACCAGCGGGTGGCGGCCGAGCGCTGCGTTGCGGCCGGCGGCGACGCGTACCGCACCGAGAGTCACGCCGTGATGTAGGCAGACGCGGTTGCCGACAACCGCGGTTTCACCGATCACCACGCCCGTGCCGTGATCGATAAAAAAACTGTCACCGATCGCAGCACCGGGGTGAATGTCGATTCCCGTGAGCGAATGGGCGATTTCGGCGATAACGCGCGCCGTCAATTGGGTGCCGAGCTGATACAACCCATGCGCCAGCCGGTGATACGTGATGGCGACAATGCCCGGGTAGCAGGCCAGGACTTCATCGACGCTTCGCGCCGCCGGATCGCCTCGATAGGCCGCGAGGATGTCGGTTTCCAGCAGGGAACGAATCGCGGGCAGCTTTTCGGCGAACTCGGCGACAATTGCCGTCGCACGAAGTCGTTGTTCGCGCCGCTCGGATTCGACGGGGGCATCAAACTGCAGCTCGCGAATGATTTGTTCGACCAGCTCGTTGAGCGCCTGGTCGAGCGTATGGCCGACGAAATAGTCGACGCTTTCGGTCTGTAGCTTTCGCGCTCCCAGGCGATTGGGAAATAACGCCGCACTCAGCCCCTCGACGACCACGCCCAGTGCCTTTCGCGCGGGAAGTTTTACGGGCCTGTCAGCCCGCTGACGCGCAGCCAGCGACGCAGTGCGGATTGCACGCAACGAGTCCACAATCTGCTCAATGTTCCAGATCGGTTCTTGCGATGTCGGTGAGGTGTGAGCAATGTGCGTTGTCATTTTGGATGGCCCTCGGCGTCGAACACCCCCTCAAACAGCGCGGAACTGAGATATCTCTCGCCGGAGTCAGGCAGGACAACGACGATTGTTTTGCCGGCGTTTTCAGGCCGCTTGGCGACCCGCACCGCCACGGCCGCTGCCGCGCCGCACGAAATACCCGAGAGAATGCCCTCGTCCGACGTCAGCCGTTTGGCAAAGTCGATCGCTTCTTCGTTGGTGACCTGCTCGATCTCGTCAATGAGCGAGGTGTCGAGAATGGCAGGGACAAAACCGGCGCCGATGCCTTGGATCTTGTGAGGCCCCGGCTTCAATGGCTGGCCGGCGCGTTGCTGGGTGAGCACGGGACTAGCGGCCGGTTCGACGGCGATCGAGCGAATTGCTTTTCCCTTCGTGTGCTTGATGTAGCGCGACACGCCGGTGATCGTTCCGCCGGTGCCGACACCGGAAATCAAGATGTCGACCTGGCCATCGGTGTCGTTCCAGATTTCCGGACCGGTGGTTTGCTCGTGGATCGCCGGATTCGCTGGGTTCTTGAACTGCTGTAACAGCACGTAGCGCGCGGGATCGGACGCCGCAATCTCTTCCGCGCGTGCGATTGCGCCGCTCATGCCACGCACCCCCTCGGTGAGCACCAGCTTGGCGCCGAACGCCACGAGCAGCTTTCGCCGCTCGAGACTCATCGTCTCGGGCATGGTCAACGTCAGGGGAACCCGGCGCGCGGCAGCCACGAATGCCAGCGCAATGCCGGTGTTGCCGCTGGTCGGCTCGACGAGCTCCTTTCCCGGGCCGAGCAGGCCCCGGCGCTCGGCATCCCAAATCATTGCCGCGCCGATGCGACACTTGACCGAGTACGCGGGATTGCGGCCTTCGATCTTGGCCAGCACAGTTGCCTGGGCGCCGTCGGTGATCCGATTCAGCTTGACCAGTGGCGTCCGACCGATCGAAAACGAGTTGTCCTGAAACCACGGGGGCATCGAAAATCTCCTTTCGTCGATTGACCAGGCACTGTGGGAAAATGGTTTCCGGGCGCGAAGCAGTAATCGTCAGATCACGTATTCCGGACCCTCGGGCATGAACACTCGCACACGCCGTGCAGAAACATAGGCCGTGTCCCCTTCACAGAACTGCAACGTCGCGAATCGATCCGCGGCGACATCGACATGCAAGCCGATGTCGAACTCGGGGATGCGTGTAAAGATGCGCGTGAGGGGGCCGGCGGCATTCACACGTTCAACGCGAACCTTCAAGGCCGAATCGCTCACCGGATGCCGCTCGATGTCGAGCTCGTGCGGACGAATGTATAGCTTTGCGGTGCGCGGCTGATCGTGCGGATAGTCGGGGTAATCGATCGGTAGCGATCCGAGCCACGCCTGGCCTCGTTCGACGCGTCCAGTAAACACATTCACGTTGCCGAGGAAGTCCATCACGAACGGATTGGCAGGATGTTCGAATACTTCGCGCGGCGTGCCGATCTGTTCGATCCGGCCGCGGCTCATGACGACTACTTGATCGGCCACCTCGAATGCTTCTTCCTGGTCGTGGGTGACGAAAACGCTGGTAACGTGGATTTCGTCGTGCAGGCGGCGCAGCCATTGGCGTAGCTCTTGGCGCACTTTGGCGTCAAGCGCACCGAACGGTTCGTCGAGCAGCAGTACCTTGGGGCGAATAGCCAAAGCGCGGACCAAAGCGACACGCTGTCGCTGACCGCCGGACAATTGTGCGGGATAGCGGCGTTCGAGGCCGGTGAGCTTGATGAGTTCAAGTAGTTCGGTCACGCGCTGGCGCACTTCGTCGCGTCCGGTACGGCGCACGCGCAGCCCGAACGCGATATTCTCGAATACCGTCATGTGGCGGAACAACGCGTAGTGCTGGAACACGAAGCCTACGTTCCGATCGCGCGCCGATTGCCGCGTCATATCCTGGTCTTCATAGTGCACTTCGCCGGAGTCGGCCTGTTCCAACCCCGCGATAATCCGCAGCAGCGTGGTTTTGCCCGATCCCGACGGCCCGAGCAGCGCCATCAGCGACCCCGCCGGCACGTCGAGCGTGACGTTGTCCAGCGCGGTGAAGCTGCCAAATTGCTTCGTGACGCCGCCGACGCGGATGCTCATGCCTGGCCTCCCGGCAGCCGCAACTGGGCGGCCTCGATCAGTTCGCGGCGGTTGCGCCGACCCAGCGCCAGCTTCAACACCAGCGTCACTAACGCCAAGCTGGTCAGTACCGAGGCGACCGCAAATGAGCCTGGCGTGTTGTAGTCTTGAAATAATTTCTCGACGCGCAGCGGCATGGTGTCGGTCTGACCGGCAATGTGTCCCGAGACCACGTACACGGCGCCAAACTCGCCCATTGCGCGCGCGTTGCAAAGGATGACGCCGCACAGCAACCCCCAACGGATGTTCGGCAACGTCA
>DASZPI010000795.1:0-2247 GCA_035550355.1 Pirellulales bacterium | reverse complement strand
CGATCTCGAGGGCCTCGGCCATGTCGCGCCGAACCATCCATCGAATCTGCAACTGAGACTGTTGCCGTGCCTGTTGCGGACCCATGTACGCCTCCTTACGTTCTGGCCGAGCGTGCGCGTCCCGTGCCCGGGTGGCAGCGTTTGCTCAGGCGGAAAGGCCAGGGCTTCCCTCGCGGCGCCGTGGCCCAGTCATCCGCCTGCCGTTGGTCGCTCACCTCCGTGCGAGCCGTTCCAAAGCAGGCGACACGTTAGCAAATCGCCGTCCGCATGCCAAGACGAGCCAACCCTCGCCGAAGTCCGGCATTACCGGGCAATCCGACGCGCGTTATCTCGCATCGGCCGAAAAATGCTGCGCAAGCTTGCGGCCGCGCAGCCGGCAACGATCACCAGCCCGACGATGCTTGGCTGCAACCACAGCCACCAAGCCACACCGACCAACGCGATGCCGAGGGTCGACCAGCGCTCGAGCCATTCGCCGAGCGCTCGGCGACCGCTACGGGACCCCATCGACCAGGCAAGCCCTGCCGCGCCGATCAAGGCGGCACAACCGATGCGGGCCAGCAGGCTGGCGATCGGATTGCGACCGCCGACGACGACGATCGTGTTCACTGCTCCTCGCATAGCGCAGCGCGCCTCGGCCGCCGGCGGTAGAGCAGTTTCGACCCGGGTTCGCTGGGCCGAGTCGACGGCGGCGATCCCGGCGCCGTCGTGCGCGGCTGCGTCAAATCGGTGGACGAGCTCCGACCATTGGCGATCGAGCGTTTCGAGGCTCGCTTCCTTGCCGGACGGGTCGGCAGATCCGCCGGCGATTGCGGCAGGGCTGAGTCGCTGGCGCACGTCCGATCGACGCTCGTTCCAACGCGCAAACCAGCGACGTCGATCGTCGGTGGCCAACGCGGTAAGCTCGTCTTCGGGAATGGTCATCAAGTCGTGCAGGGCTTGCAGGCGCACCATTTCGTGCGCGGCGGCCGTCTGCGGCGCAGCGCCTTCGATCGCGATGCGGCGCTGGTCGGGCATGCGCACTTCCCAGAGGGTGCGTTCGGCGGTCATGCCGGCCAGGCTCGGAGCGTCGATGCCTTGCGTGCCTTGCCACATCGAAAGCGGTCGCGCCTTGCCGGCGAAGACCACTTCGATGCGCTGTGGCAGCGAGCTGCGGACCAAGGCGAGTTTCCATTGCATGGCGCCCACGGGAATCAACGCTGCCGGCTGGTCGTTCACCACGGCCTGCAACACCCGGCTGTCGCGGGGCATGACCAAGGTGCAACTTGGCGCTTCGCCCAGCTCGAGGTCGAACGTCGCGGTTCCGTAGTACTCGTGAGTCGATGAGAAATGCACTTTGATATCGGCCAAATGCAGGATCGGGCTGGCGACAACCTTTTGGATCGTCTTGAGCCGCGCGGTGATGCGGCCTGCCAGCGCCTCGTACGTCTCGTACACCGCGGAGTTAGCCGGTGGATGAAAACTCTCGGGCAGCTCGGCTCGTTTCAAGTTCAGCGTTTCCCACACGGCTTCTTGCAGGCCAATTTGGATGGGCAGTCGTACGAACCGGCGACGATTCTCGACTTGCACCGGAACCAAATCGGGCACCGAAATCACATCGCCTGCACTGGGAGTGATGGCGGCGCTGATGGTGGTTTGCAGCGAGTTACCGACCGCTGTGCGCGGATAAATCACCAGCTGCGACCGGTTGCCGCCCGGCAACTCGACCACTTCGGTCGTCGCCGGCGGCGAAATCTGAAACGGTCCGCGCCACGACGACGGCAGATCGAGCCGCACCGCATCCAGCAAGCCCGATTCGACCTGCCAATGCAGCTCGGCGATCGCGCGCCAACCTTGCTCATCGCGCGTGACCGTCAACAGTTCCTCCGAATGGACAACCGGCATGTTCGGCTTCGTCGCAAGTTCGATCAACGGCGACTCGTGACGCACGGTCCAGACGCCCACGGTCCGTCCGCGCTCGGGGTGCGCATCGACCGGCAAGCTGCTGGAGCTGTCGAGCCCGACGGTCCGGCGCACGTCGACCGTGACCGCGTGCTGGCGGACCAGGGCAACACGTGTTCCTTCCGCGGAAACACCATCGAGCACAATCATCGGCAGTTCAACTGGCGTTTCCGCGACGATGGCGACCGAGCCCCGGACCGACAAGGTTTGCAAGCCGATTACCGGATCGGTGAGGAAGATGGTGAGAATATCAGCGGCGTTCTTCGCCCAGCGCTGGGTACGCTCGGCGCCGTCTTCGAGCAGCGA
>DASZPI010000794.1:0-8377 GCA_035550355.1 Pirellulales bacterium | reverse complement strand
CATCGATAGGTGCTGGTGCTGCGCGTCGGGTTGTAGTTGAAGCCGTCGCTGCGCGTCACGCGCCCTTCGCCGCTGGCTGGCCCCAAGGGATCGGTCGGCGACGAGTGCGAGTAATAATCGGCAGCGTAACGGTCCTGCACCCATTCGCGGACGTTGCCCGACATATCGAACAGGCCAAAGGCGTTGGGCAGCAGCTTGCCGACGGGTTGCGAATGGCCACGCGCGTTCGAGTCGCCACCGGAGTTGGTCGAGAACCACATGTAACGGTCGGCCAGTGTGTCGCCGTCGCCAAAGTAGTACATCGTGTTCGTGCCGGCGCGGCAGGCGTATTCCCATTCGGCCTCGGTCGGCAGACGATAGCCGGGGCCGCCGACCGGCGTCCACACCTGCTGCTTGTTGGCATCCTTACCATCGTCACGGTAGGCCGGCGGGAAGCCATACTGAGTGCTGCGCCAATTGCAGTACGCCACGGCGTCGTCCCAACTGACGCACGCTACCGGATGCTCGGGGCTGTGAGCGACCGAAGGGTCGGACCACACCACGATATCTTTTTTGCTGCCGTTCCGCTTGAGGCGCTCATTCTCCGTCTCGTACTTGGTCGCTTCGATGAACTGGCGGAACTGGCCGACTGTCACCTCCGTAACACCTATCACAAACGGTCGGGTCAGCCTCACGCGATGCGGCGGCAGGCGATTGTGTTCCGTATCGATGAACTGCTGCGCTGCGTTGATATCTCCTTTGTAATTTCTGTCCCTGGCGACCAGCTCCTCGGCCTTGAGCGATTCGATCTTCTGCTGTTCTCTGCCTTGTGCCCCCATGACGAACTCGCCCGGCGGAATCAGCGCGAACTTCAACCCCTGCTTGTTGGTCGTCTCGACCGTCGTGCCCAAGTAACTGGCCCAGGCCTGTTGATGCGCGCGGGCTTGTGCGGCATCGAACGGCGCGACCGCGATCGGTGGCGACGTTGGCACGGCTACGGCTTGATTCGCGGCGAGTTGCGGCACGCTGAGCGCATCGTTTTGAATCTCGATCGTCGTTCCCGGCTCGAGTGGCACCTTGATTTCGGTGCCATCGGGCCGCTTGACGAGCAGCCAAATTGCCGCGAACACAACGGCCGCTCCGCCTGCCGCGCCGGCGGCGATCAGCACGCTGCGATTCTTGCGCGGCGGGCCTTTTGCTCCGCGGGTTTGCAATCGCCGTTTCGGCTCGACAACGATGTCGGGCATGTCGATCGACCGCAGCGATTGATTGACCAACATCACCGACAGTTCCGACACCTCGGGACCACCGGAGGCCGGCACCGACACGGAACTCGGCGGCGGCGCGTTCTGGCGCATGTGCAGGTTGTCGAGTTCCGTCATGATCTCAGCCATGGTCGGCCGATCGTCGGGGCGCTTGGCCATCATGCGTTGATAAATGGCATCGAGCGCCGCGGGAACATCGGGGCGGGCGTCGATCAGCGACGGAATCGGATGTTCGCGATGGGCCAGTATTTTTTGTACGACGGTGTCGCCGGCATAGGCGTTCTTGCCCGTGAGCACGCGGTACATGGTGCACCCCAGGCTGTACACGTCGGCCTTGGAGTCGGCGCGGTGGGTGTCGAACGCCTGCTCGGGGGCCATGTAGTCGACCGTGCCCATCACCTGGCCGGTCTGCGTGAGACCGTCGCGCGCGGCGGCATCGACTGCCTGATCGCTTTCTAAACGTGCGAGGCCAAGGTCGAGGATTTTCAGCGTCCCCTCGGCATCGACCAGCAAGTTCGCTGGCTTGATGTCGCGATGCACGATTCCTTTCGAGTGCGCAAACGCTAACCCGCAAGCGGCCTGGCGGATATACGAGGTGGCCTTGTCGATCGGCAGCGGCCCCTGTTTTTTCACCAGCGACGACAGGTCGTGCCCCGCGACGTATTCCATCACCAGGTAATGCACCCCTTGGGCTTCGCCGCCGTCGTGCGCGCCGACAATGTTGGGATGGCTGATGCCGCCGACCGCTTTCATCTCGCGGCGAAAACGGGCGACCGCACCCGGGTCTTGCATTGCCTTGCGCGGCAGGATCTTAATGGCGACCGTCTTGCCCAGGTGCTCGTGCTGCGCCTTGAACACGGCGCCCATGCCCCCTTCGCCAAGTTTCGCCAGCAATTGGTAGGGGCCGAGCTTCACGGGACCTTTGGTCGAAACCTTGGTGACCATGGAAGGGGGAGAGGCGTTTTGTTGAGCGCTCGGGATGGCTGCGGCACGATGCATGGCCTGCTCGAGCGCCGCTTCGCCCGAGTAGGGATCTTGGGCCGCGCGATCCTTCAGCCCGGCGACCAGCGTGTCGGTTCTTGAGCCAATCGACTCGATCGTCGCCTCGCATTCGGGACAATCGTTCAAATGGTTGGCAATGTCGCAGGCTTCGCTTTCGGGAAGCTTTCCGGAGGCGTAATCGGCCAGACGCTGCTTTTCGGGATGGGGAGCAACCACGATTCGGTTCCAAGGACATGCAAACGGTGCCGCTACTTACCCAAACGTCGCCGCGTCAGACGTGTTCGCTATTGATCAAATTCGCCGCTCAGTTCGTCGCGTAACCGCCGCAGCACAATGTATTTCGCCTGCCGCACGGCTCCGGTTGAAATGCCAAGCTGCACGGCCACGTCGTCGGTGCTGCGATCCTCGACCGTGACCAGCCAGAAAGCCTGCCAGGTTCGAGCCTCGAACTCATTGCGCACCAGCTCGGCAGCGCGGCGGACCAACGCCTTCCGCTGGCTGATGATCGTCGACGGATCCTCTTCTTCGACCGGCATGGGAACGTTCGTGAGTCGCTGCTTCGCTTCCGATCCGCCCGTGGCAACCTGGCCGCGACTACGGTAGTGATCGGCGAGGCGATGCCGGCAAATGACCCGCAGCCAGCCGCGCAGGGTGTCGCCCGGTCGATCGTGTCGAAAACCGTCGATGGCCGTGAATACTTTTGCGAACACCTCTTGTGTGATATCGCCGGCATCGGTGGCGTTTACCTTGGCGTCGCGGCACCAGGCATAGATCAACGGCGCGTAGATTTGCACAAAGCGGCGCCACGCGTCGGCATCGTGTTGACGCACAAGGCTCAACAAGTCCGATGAAGTCGACGAGTTCGTCGGAGCGTCGATAGGAACCATGCGACTGCTGCCCACGCCCACGAAAAATCGTGCCCAGGACTCTGGACTTATGGAGTTCTATCGTAACGTGCGTCGCAACCGCTGGGGACACCGCGGGTGGGCATTTATCGTAGCGATTTTGGGCGTGGAAATCGGCAGCCTGTCGGGCGATTGCGTGTCCCCGGCCGGCCATGATACCGTATGGTGACTTCCCGGATTCGTCGCCGAGGCGATCGTTCGCCGAACACCTTGGGGTTCTTTGTCATGACTGGAATCAGCCAAGCGACTCGTCGTGAGTTCTTAAAGGCGGGTGCAGCCGTTGCCGCCGCTCCGTACGTCATCACATCGACGGCGCTGGGCAATGCCGATCGACCGGCCGCCAGCGATCGCATCGTGATGGCCGGCATTGGCATCGGCAACATGGGGCGCGGCGACCAAAATGCCTTCCTAGGTCGTAAGGACGTGCAGTACGTCGCGATGTGCGACGTGCGCGAGGCGGTGCGCGAAAAATCGAAAGCCACGGTCGACGCCAAATACAACAACCAAGACTGCCAGGCCTACAACGACTTCCGCGAACTGCTGGCCCGGCCCGACATCGACGCGGTCCACATTGCGACGCCCGACCATTGGCATGCGATTCTCACGATCGAAGCCTGCCGCAACGGCAAGGACGTGTACTGCCAAAAGCCCGAAACGCTGACACTCCGCGAAGGGCCATTGATGGTCGCCGCCGCGCGGCGCTATGGGCGCGTCGTCTCCGGCGGCAGCCAGCGCGTGCTCGGCGACTACCGCAAGTACGTCGACCCGGTTTGGGCTGGCGAGCTCGGCACGATCAAATCGATCAACGTCAACGTCAAGCCGCTGCCGATGCTGTGCAACCTGCCGGCCGAGGAGATGGCCGAAAAGATCGATTGGGATTTGTGGTTGGGTCCCGCGCCTTGGGGACCGTACAACTCGAAGCGCTGCAGCGGCGCGTACTCGATTAACGGATCGAGTTGGCGATCGTTCAGCGATTATTCGGGCGGCGGCATGACCGATTGGGGCGCTCACCATTTTGGCGGAGCACTGTTTATCTGCGACGTTCGCGAGCTGCAACCGACCGAAATCAACTACCACGACGCCGCCGACGGCCCCTGGCTGAGCTACCGTTACCCCAACGGTTTGGTGCTCACGCACAACCGGCCGAAAACCGATAACCTGGCGATCGAAGGCACGCCGGGCGAGAAACGTCCGGGCAAACCGGTCCCCATGTACAAGGGCGACAATTCGATCTACGGCGACTTCATTCAATGCGTGAAGACGCGCGAACGCCCTTTCCGCGACATCGAGTTGGCCGTCAACACCGCGGTGGTCAGTCACCTGGGCAACATCGCGTATCAACTGCGGCGATCGCTGAAGTGGGACGCCGCGCGGCAGGAGTTCCCTGGCGACGACGAGGCCAACCGCTTGACCGATCGCGCACGCCGCGAGCCGTGGGTCCTGTAAGAACGCACATCCTTCCATCGCGAGGAACGAACCATGTCGGCCGAATCACTGACTGCCGCGCTAACAGCGCTCCAGCAATACGATTGGGGCACGGACACGGCTGTCTTGGCGGCGATTGACGACGCGATTGCCGCGGCCCACAGCAACGAGTCAGTCCGCAAAGATTTGGAAGCGCGTCTGATCGCCGCGCTGCAAAGCAATCTTTCGCGCGATGCCAAGGATTGTGTTTGTCGCAAGTTGATGATCATCGGCACAGCCGCCTGCGTGCCGGCCGTGGCGTCGCTGCTCGACAAGCCTGAGCATGCCCACATGGCGAGGTTCGTGCTCGAACGCATGCCGGCGCCCGAGGCGGCACAAGCCCTGCGCGATGCGCTCGGCAAGCTCGACGGAAACTTGAAAATCGGCGTCATCGGTTCGCTGGGCGCTCACCGCGACACCGGCGCAGTCGCAGTACTTGCTCCTGCATTGCGGTCAAACGACGCTGCCGTCGCCCGTGCCGCGGCATGGGCGCTGGGAGCGATTGGAACCGCGGACGCGGCCGCCGCGCTGCAAGCGACACTCTCCTCAGCCGATGGCAACAAGTCGCCGATGATCGATGGCCTGTTGGCATGTGCCGAGTCGCTGCTCAAACAGCAACCCGCGGCGGCTCGAGCAATCTATCAGTCGCTCGCTGGCGATGATCAAAGCCGTTTGGTTCGCTTGGCGGCGACCCGGGGGATGCTGGCGTGCGCAAGTGCCGAGAGCTAGGTCGAAGGAAATGCAAATGAATCGATGCAGCGGAATCGCCTGTTTGGTTGTGGGGCTCGTGCTTTCGTCAGCGACTGCAGCTTGGTCGGCAAAAAAGCCGTCGGCCGACTATCTGCAGATGATCGTCAAGCTGCTCAGCGACAACGACCCTGAGTTCCGTGGCATTGCACTCGAGCAGGTTCGCACCGCCGGTGGCGGCGCCGCGACGACCGAGTTATTCGCGTCGCAATTGACGGTGCTGTCGCCCGCAGCACAAGTGGGCTTGCTCGGCGCGCTCGCCGATCGGGGTGACGCGGCCGCCCGAGGCTCCGTGCTGGCACTATATCAATCGAGCCAGGACGAAGCGGTGCGTGCCGCAGCAATCCGCGCCTTGGGGCAACTGGGCGAGTCGCCGGAGTTGTTGCCGTTGCTGGTTCGCGTGCTCGGCAGCGCGTCGACCGCCGAGCAGGTTGCCGCGCGGCAAAGCCTGATTGTGCTGCGCGGCGACACGGTTACCGCCTCGATCGCTCGACAAATGCCGTCGGCAGCTCCGGCGCAAAAAGCGGGCTTGATCGAGGTCCTTGCTGCCCGCTGGGCACGCGACCAAATCCCGGCATTTATTGCGGCAACGCTCGACGAGAGCGCCCAAGTGCGCGCCGCCGCCATGGCAGCGCTCGGACAGCTTGGCGGCGTTCCTCAGGTCGCTGCCATGT
Organism: Pirellulales bacterium; assembly: GCA_035550355.1. Taxonomy (GTDB): domain Bacteria; phylum Planctomycetota; class Planctomycetia; order Pirellulales; family PNKZ01; genus DATAXP01. The sequence goes on along the minus strand of DASZPI010000794.1, from coordinate 2,341 downwards.
TGCCGGGCGTGCTTAAGGCCGCGAAAGGCGCCGAGCGCGATGCCGCGGAAAAAAACGTTGCCATCGTTTGCTCGCGGATTGCCAACGACGACGAGCGCGCCACGACGCTCATCCAGGCGCTCGAAACGATCGACACCGCCCAGCGCGATCAACTGCTAGGACTGGTCGGGCGAGTGGGCGGCAAGAAACTCATCAAGTTCGTCGCCGGCATTGCCACCTCGAGCGATCCAGCGCAGCGAAAGTTGGGCATCGACGCGCTGAGCAAATGGCCCGATGCTAGCGTGGCCGACCAATTGCTCGAAATCGCGAAAATGACCAAAGATCCGGAGGAGCGCAGTCGTGCGTTTCAAGGCTTCGTAAAGATCTCGGCCACCCGCGACAAGCGCAGCGACGACCAACGCTTGCAGCGCATGAAGCAGGCGATGAAAGAAGCGAACTCGCCGGCCGAGCAAAAACTCGTGCTCATGCGTTGTCGGACCGCCTACACGGTCGACACCTTGCGATTTGTGCTCCCATATCTTGAGGACCCGCAATTCGCGCCGACCGTGTGCGAGACAATCGTTGAATTGGCGCACCATCGTGAAATCCGCGATCCGAACAAGGCCGAGTTCGACCAAGCGCTCAACAAGGTGATCGCGATCAGCAAGGACCCGGTGGTCGTCGAGCGCGCCCGCCGCTACCAGCGCGGCGAGACTTGGGAACGGTCCGGTTAGCGACAGTCGAAGAGCCGGCAGCGGCCGGTCGCCTCGTTGCTCCGCTTCGGCGAATTCGTCCGCGCCATACTCCTTTGGAGGTGTTGGATGGTTCGTTGTCCTTAATTGCCGCCAAAGACCTTAGGACAATTGTTCGGCTCGCGACTATATTCAACCTACGCACCCCGGAGCCTCGGGGTAGGGTTTAGTCGAAGCCCCCGCCATTCGGGCGGCCACAATTGATTGTGCGCAACCAAGGATGATGCCATGACCCAAAAAGCTGTTTCGGGTTCTCAGGCAAACATGTCTTCGACGGCTGCGATCGACGACGATCATGTCGATCCGCTGGCCGAAGAGGCTGGGCATGGTAAAGATGGGGCGGGAAGTCACTCGCGCCAAATCCTTGCTGCGATCACCGCCTTTCGCGATGGCAGCTTCGGGGTCCGACTGCCAACGAGTTGGTTAGGTATCGACGGTCGCATTGCCGAGGCTTTTAACCAGACGATCGATCACGCCGAGCAAATCTCGAACGAGATGAAGCGCTTGAGCGTGTCGGTTGGTAAGGAAGGCCGCCTGAAGCAGCGTATGTCGCTGCCGGGTGCCCTCGGCGGCTGGGCCACTAAGACCGATGCGATCAACACCCTGCTCGACGACCTGGTGCGCCCCACCTCGGACGTGGCCCGCGCCATCGGCGCCGTAGCCAAGGGCGACTTGAGCCAGTCGATGGAGTTGGAAGTCGACGGCCGGCCGCTGAAAGGCGAGTTCCTGCGTTCGGCGAAGCTCGTCAACACCATGATCGAGCAGCTCTCGGTGTTTACCTCGGAAGTGACGCGCGTGGCCCGCGAAGTGGGCACCGAAGGCAAGCTCGGCGGTCAGGCACAAGTGCGCGGCGTGTCGGGCGTGTGGAAGGATCTGACCGAAAACGTCAACTCGATGGCCTCGAACCTGACGTCGCAGGTTCGCAACATTGCCGAAGTGACGATCGCCGTGGCCAACGGTGACTTGTCGAAGAAGATCACCGTCGACGTCCGAGGCGAAATTCTCCAGCTCAAAGAAGCCATCAATACGATGGTCGATCAGCTTCGCTCGTTCGCCAGCGAAGTGACGCGCGTGGCCCGCGAAGTGGGCACCGACGGCCGGCTCGGCGGACAGGCAGTCGTGCCGGGCGTGGGTGGCACCTGGAAGGACTTGACCGACAGCGTGAATGCGATGGCGTCGAACCTGACGGCCCAGGTGCGCAACATTGCCGCCGTGACCACGGCCGTCGCGCGCGGCGACCTGAGCCGCAAGATTACCGTCGACGTGAAGGGCGAAATCCTCGAGCTGAAAGAAACCATCAACACGATGGTCGATCAGCTCAACGGCTTCTCCAGCGAAGTGACGCGCGTGGCCCGCGAAGTGGGCACCGAAGGCAAACTCGGCGGCCAGGCCGTGGTGCCCGGTGTGGCCGGCACCTGGAAAGACTTGACCGACAGCGTCAACTCGATGGCCTCGAACCTGACGGCCCAGGTGCGCAACATTGCCGAGGTGACGACGGCGGTCGCCAAGGGTGACTTGAGCCGCAAGATCACGGTCGACGTGAAGGGAGAAATCCTTGCGCTGAAGAACACGATCAACACGATGCTCGATCAGCTCAACGGTTTTGCCAG
>DASZPI010000793.1:0-4719 GCA_035550355.1 Pirellulales bacterium | reverse complement strand
ACGCACCGAGCAGTCCGAGCCAAAACCGACCGTGCTAAATATCCTGCAGATGACTGACCTTCCGGGCTTGGGCCAATGGATTCATGGCCTCGCCAGGTTCCACGACCGGTCACGATTCCGCATGTCGATCGCGACGATCGGACCGCGCAACGATCATCATGCGATGCTCGAAGGATTCGGCGTCTCGACCTTTGCGTTGGGCGCCACGAAGCGGCGGCATTATCCGGGGGCCATCGTGAAGCTCGCGCGCGTCCTGCGCCGCGAGCAGATCGACATTCTGCAGATGCACATGTTCGATCCTTCAGCCATCGGGCTGCTTGCCGCCAAGCTCGCCGGCACCGGACTGACGATCGTCACGCGCCACCACGCCGACTTTACCACTCTGTACAACCGGCCGATCCATCGCGGCATCGATCGTTGGCAGGCGTTAACGGCCGACCACGTGATGGCCGCTTCCGATGCGGTCAAGCGCGCGATGATGGTATACGAGCGTGTACCCGAGGAAAAAATCACCGTCGCCCGCTATGGCTACGACTTTCAAAGTCTGCATCCGCACCTTAGCCACGACGAGCGCGTGCAGCTGCGCGATTCACTCGGCGGTAACTCGAGATATTTGATTGCCACCATCTCGCGCCTGAGCATCGAAAAGGGACACCAATACCTATTCGAAGCACTGCGGCAACTCGTCGTCGATCATCCGAAACTCAAACTGCTGTTGGCCGGTTCGGGCCCGATGGAGGCCGAGCTCAAGCAGCAAGTTTCGCAAATGGGTCTGGCTGCTCATGTCGAGTTTCTCGGCTGGCGGCCTGATATTCATCGTGTGATGGAAGCGATGGACCTCATTGTGCACCCATCGCTGCACGAGGCATTCTGCAACGTGATCATCGAAGCCATGGCCCTCGAACGGCCGCTGGTCGCTACCGACGTGGCGGGCGCTCCAGAGCAGATCGTGCACCTGAAGTCGGGGTTGTTGATCCCGCCCCGCGATCCGGCGGCAATCGTCGCCGCCGTGCGCGAGCTGGTCGCCGATCCGACGCGTGCGGCTGGCATGGGGCGTGCCGCGCGGCAGCGCGTCATCGAGAACTGGAACTTTCCCAAGATGATGCGCGAATACGAAGACTGTTACCAGCGCTGGTGGAACGATAAGCATCTGGGCGCGCCACAGTCTACGGCCACCGAGGCGACCGCACGATGAACTGCCCGCTGTGCAACGTCCGTGAGTCGCGCCCGTCGTGGCTCGACCGGGTATTCTACCACGACCGTGAATTCCAGTATCGGCAATGCACCGGATGCGGATCGCTGTTCTGCCATCCGATGCCCGACGCGCAGACGCTGGCGTTGATGTACGGCCCCGAGTATGTGCAGGATTTTAGCGGCGGAGCAGTGTTCGACCCGAAAGAGCCGCTGCGCGTCATCCATCAGCTCTCGACCGAATCGCCCGGCACATTCGTCGATTACGGCTGCGGCGAAGGGGCACTCCTCGCCGAGGCAGCCAAGCGCGGCTGGACTGCGATCGGCATCGAATTCGACGACGACGTGGCCCGCCGAACTGCCGAGCGTACCGAAACGCGCGTTGTGGGCCTCGCCGAAGGCGAATCGCTTGGCGCGTGCGCCGATGTACTGCATCTGGGAGATGTGATCGAGCATCTGACCGACTTGAACGCGCAAATGCCGCGCATTCTGCAACTGCTCAAGCCTGGCGGATTGTTGCTGGCGCAAGGACCGTTGGAAGGCAATGCGAACCTGTTCAGCTCGACCGTGCAGACAGCGCGGCGACTGCGACCTGCCCGCCGCACCGAGATGGCGCCCTATCATGTACTGCTGGCCACCGCCAGCGGGCAGCGAACGTTCTTCAAGCGGTTCGGCTTGTCCGAGGTGCAATACTCGGTCAGCGAGGTCGCGTGGCCCGCTCCGGCGCGATTGCGATTTGCCGACTGGTGTCGACCGCGAGCGCTGGCTCTGTTCACGTTGCGCAAGCTATCACAAGGCATCTCCCAGCTGCAGCCTAATCGCTGGGGAAATCGTTACTTCTACGTTGGTCGTTGGACGCCAGCAGCGCAATGCTCGTAACAACCCAGCGACCGTCGAGCGAGTCAATCCTGCACGCCACGGCCGAAGCGGTGCGCCCCAGCGATGTCGAGCAACGGCCGACCGGCTCGTTGCTGTATATCTGCTACCAAAGTGTCCTCGAACCGCTGACCGAGACGCAGGTGATTGCGTATCTCGAAGGTTTAGCGCTGGCGGGTCATCGCGTGGCGCTGTTGACGTTCGAGCCGCGCCGGCTGTCGAGCGCCGAAGCCGACGCATGTCGCCAAAGCCTTTTGGATCGGGGCATCCGATGGCATTGGCGCCGCTACCACAAGCGTCCCACCGTACCGGCCACGATGTGGGACACTCTGGTGGGCGTCGTCACCGGGCTGTGGCTGGTGCGAAAATACCGGATCGATGTCGTGCATGCGCGTGCTCATGTCCCCGGACTGATGGCCTGGATCCTCAAGCGGTTGACCGGCGCGAAGATGTTGTTCGACATTCGCGGTTTGATGGCCGAGGAATATGTCGACGCCGGTGTCTGGCCGGCCGGCGGACGCTTGTTTCGCATCACCAAGCGCGTCGAGCGACGGCTGGTGGCGGCCGCCGACGCACTGGTCGTACTCACGCAACCAGCGGCCAGGCTGCTGCGCCAGTGGTACCCGGACGAGACGCGCGGCAAGCCGCTGGTCGTTATTCCCTGCTGTGTCGACTACCGGCAGCTACTCGACGAGCCCGCATCGGTTCCTGCCGACCGGTCGGACCCGGTGATCGTGTACATCGGAAAGCTGGGCGGGTGGTACCTGACCGAAACGATGGTTGAGTTTGTGTCGGCCGCAATGCAGACGCTGCCACAGCTACGGTGGGACGTATGGACGCAAAGCGACCCGGCAACGCTGCGCGCGCTCGTGGCGGCCAAGGGGATAGCGGCGCGCGTATCGATCGGCCGCGTGCCAGCGCACGAGATTCCTCATAAGCTACGCGGCGCCGCCGCCGGACTGTCGCTGATCAAACCTTGCGTGTCGAAATTGGCGTCGTCGCCAACGAAGGTCGGCGAATACCTGGCGGCCGGCGTCCCAGTCATTTCCACGCGTGGCATCGGCGATCTCGACGAACTACTGGAAACCGGCGGCTACGACGGGGCCCCCGTCGGCGCGCTGATCGACTTGGATTCCAACGACGGCCATCGCGCGGCAGTCGAACGCTTCTTAGAACTCATCCGCGATCCGACGGTATCTCAACGGTGCCGATCTGCCGCCCGGGAACAACTCGATCTCGAGCGTATCGGGTGGCGTCGCTACCGCGACTTGTATCAACACATCCTGCTCCCAGGCAACGCTTCGTGATCCGCCCAGCAACATCGGACGATGAGCAACAATTCCTGCGCAAGCTGTATTGGTACAGCTTCGCCGTGCGCTTTATGTTCGGCATGGCGGGGTGGGTGCTGTTGCAGTTGGGCAATTTCGAATTCGTTCGCGACGCGGCGTACTACGAAGAACTAGGGTCGCAAGTCGCCAACGACTGGCTCAAGGGGCGATCGTCCGAAGCGCTAAGCCATGACGGATTCACGCCGCACAAAGCGCGATTGATGATCGTGTTTATCGCGGTGTGTTACACGTTGATGCTCGGTTGGCGCGCCTTGCCGGTGATCATTTTTCTCAACGCCATTCTCACGGCCTATACCCCGTTGTGGACCTACCGCATTACGCGGCAACTGGGCGGCTCGATGCGCGCAGCACGCTGGAGTGGCTGGATTATTGCGGTTACGCCGGCATTCGCGTTTTGGTCAGGCGCCTTGTACAAGGAAGGCCTGATCATGCTGGCGTTGAACATCGCAATCTACTACTTGTTCGAGTTGCAAAAGGCGTGGAGTCCTCGATCCTTGGTGATCCTGGCGCTGTGCGTAGGCGCTCTGTCGGCGTTACGCTTGTATCTGGCAGCGATCGTTTCGATGGTGCTGTGTCTCAGCTTGCTCCTCGGGCAGAGGCAACCTGACGAAACGGCAGCTTCGACAGGACGCTTCGGGGGACGCTCGGCCGCGTTCCAACGGCGACGGCGGCTCGAAGCCTCCGTCCGCTCCCTGCCCACGGTAATGATTCGCCAGCTATTGATCGCGGCAATCTTCGTGGTGGGCATGGTCGTGATCGGCTTCACCGATCAGGTGCAAAATGCTCTACCCGCAGACATCGAAGATGGCATCGCCCAGATCGGTGCTTCACGCAACGACTTAGCGGAAAACAACTCGGGTTACCTGACGGACGCCGAGTTTAGCAACCTCTCGGAAGCGATCGATTTTTTGCCGCTTGGTTTCTTGTACTTTGTTTGCGTCCCCTTTCCTTGGCAGTTCGGGTCGCTGCGGCAGAACATCGCGATTCCCGATACGACGCTTTGGCTAATGATGTATCCATTCATTGTCGTCGGACTGTTCCGATCGTTGCGCACCCGATTTCAGGGGACGATCTCGATCATTGTCGTGACGTTCGCCATCTGCTGCTTCTATGCCCTATTTGTGGGCAATGCCGGGACCGCGTATCGGCTGCGCATCCAGGTGTGGTTGCTATGGGCGCCGTTCATTGGCATCGGCTGGGAATCTGTCCCGTGGCCTCAACGCTCCGCAAAGGCGCTTGGGCAGCGCCGTCGTCAGCTACCGTCGTCGCATCTGGCGCCGCAGACAATTTCATCAACTTAGCA
>DASZPI010000792.1:0-2327 GCA_035550355.1 Pirellulales bacterium | reverse complement strand
GTGCTGTATTTCAACGCCGGCGGCGATGCGTTTCTCGACGTCGAGTACGAAAGCGACACCCAGGAGCGCGCCGATCTTGCGCCGGCGATTCTGCTCACCGAGGATGCCGAGCCCCAGGAGCTGGTCGACGACCTGGACCTGGACGATCGACTGATCGAGCGCGGCCGCGGGCTGTTTGCCAGCTTGGGCTGTGCGGCATGCCACAAGCTGCGCGAGGCCGACGCCGAGGTCGACATCGCCTCGACGCTCAAAGCGCCGAAGCTGAGCGCGCTCGATCCCGAGCGCGGCTGCCTGAGCGCCGCGCCGCACGAAGCGCCAAACTACGCGCTCTCGGCCGCGCAGCGCAGGGCGCTCGCGTCGGCGCTGGCGAACCACGAGCAGGCCAGCACCGGCAAAGCCGATGCGAAGGAGATGATTCCGCAATACCTGGCGGCCTTGAATTGCGTCGCCTGCCACCAGCGCGACGGTTTCGGCGGCGTCGAGCCGGAGCGCAACGACTACTTTGTCAGCACGATCAAGGAAATGGGCGACGAAGGCCGCTTGCCGCCGCTGCTGACCGGAGTCGGCGGCAAAGTGCGCATGTCGTGGCTACGCGACCTGGTGGGCAAAGGGGTGAAGGACCGCCCCTACATGCTCACGCGGATGCCGGTGTTCGGCCTGGCGAATGCCAAGCCGGTGATCGAAGCGATGGCCGCGGCCGACAAGCTGCCGCCGGTGGCCGAGCTGGAGTTCTCGGAGCCGCCGTATCGCGTGAAGGACCAGGGGCGGTTCCTGATCGGCTCGAAGGCGTTTTCGTGCGTGAAGTGCCACACCTTCGGCGAGTTCAAGGCCGAAGGGATTCAATCGATCGACATGACGACGATGACCCGGCGATTGGAACGCGACTGGTTTGTGCGCTACGTGCGCGATCCGCTCGCGTTTCGTCCCGGCACGCGCATGCCCGCCGCGTGGCCCAAGACCGGCAAGAGTTTTTTGCCCACCGTGTTCGACGGCGACGCCGATAAGCAAATCGCGGCGGTCTGGACCTACCTGCTCGACGGCAAGAAGGCGGCGGCCCCCGTGGGGGTCGGCGGTCAGCCGATCGACCTGGTCGCCACGACCGAGCCGATCGTGTATCGCGGTTTTCTCGAAGGAGTCGGCCCGCGCGGAATTGCCGTCGGCTTTCCGCAAGGGGTCGACTACTCGTTCGATGCCGACGCGCTGCGGCTGGCGATGATTTGGAAGGGCGGCCTGATCGACGCCTCGAAGCATTGGGGCGGACGCGGCGGCGGGTTCCAGCCTCCGCTGGGCGATCACGTGACGCCGCTGCCCGCGGGGCGCGCGATCGTGCGCCTGGCGTCGCCGAGCGCGCCTTGGCCCGAGGAGGCAGGCCGAGCCGATGGCTACCAGTTTCTTGGCTACCGCTTGGACGAACAGCGTGCGCCGCGGCTGCGCTACCGTGTCCTTGGCGTTGAGATTGACGATGCCATCCAGCCGACCGCCGTCGACAACCAAGTGCAGCTCGAGCGCACGATGACCATGACCACTGCGAAGCCGGCCGAGGGATTATGGCTGCGGGCTGCGGTCGGTGAACGGATCGAGCCGGCGGCCGAAGGTTGGTACACGGTCGATCGCGTGTGGCGAGTGCGGCTCGAAGGGGTCGGCACGCCGGCGGTTCGCACCAGCGGTGGCCGGCAGGAGCTCGTCGCTCCGCTGGTGTTCGACTCGAGTGGCCGCGGCACGATACGTGAGACTTTTCGATGGTAGCAACCGGCATGCGATTGCTCGTCTGCTTGATGCTGTTCGGCGCCTGGAGGGCCGTGTCGGCAGCGCCGATTCTCGACACCACGCCCGCGGCGGCGAGCGAGGGCGAATACTACCGCCTCGTCAAGATTCCGATTCCCGAAGGGATCGTGCTCGAAGCCGGCGCGATGGATTGGATGCCCGATGGCCGGCTCGCCGTGTCGACGCGTCGCGGTGAAATCTACCTGGTCGAAAATGTGTTGCACGAACCAGCCAGCGGCGTGCAGTTCAAGCGGTTTGCCAGCGGCATGCACGAAGTGCTCGGCCTGGCCTATCGCGATGGCTCGCTGTACGCGGCCCAACGCGGCGAGTTGACCCGGCTGACCGACACCGACGGCGACGGCCGCGCCGACACGTTTGAAACCGTTGCCGACGGTTGGGACATTTCAGGCGATTACCACGAGTACACGTTCGGCTCGCATTTCGACCCGCACGGCGACCTGTGGCTGACGCTGTGCCTGACCGGTTCGTTCAGCAGCCCGGTGAAGTATCGCGGCTGGTGCCTGCGCTACACCAAGGACGGCAAGCTGGTGCCGACCGCGCAT
>DASZPI010000791.1:0-1529 GCA_035550355.1 Pirellulales bacterium | reverse complement strand
AGGCCGCGTATCACTTCGGCTTTCCGCTCGATGCCGAGGCCGTGCTGCTCATCGAAGTCGACGGCCTCGAGGCCGGGCTCGACGCGCAGCGCGATCGCATTGTGGCGATCTGCCAGGCTCACCGGGCGCGCGAAGTGCGCCAGGCTTCCGACAGCCGCGAGCGCTTGCTGCTATGGAAATGCCGCAAGCAGGCGTTCGGCGCGGTCGGGCGACTCAGCCCCAGCTATTGCACGCAAGACGGTGTGGTGCCGCGCACCAAGCTGCCGCACATTCTGCGACGGATCGGCGAAATCAGCGCCAAATACCAAGTGCGCGCGGTCAACGTGTTCCACGCCGGCGACGGAAATATCCATCCCATCCTGCTGTTCGACGAGCGCGACCGCGCGCAGGTCGAGCGCGTGCTGGCCGCCAGCGACGAGATTCTCGAAGAGTGCATCGCCTGCGGCGGCAGCATCACCGGCGAGCATGGCATCGGGGTCGAGAAAATCAGCTTCATGGACAAGCTGTTTACGAGCGACGACCTGTCCGTGATGGCGCGGCTGCGAACGGCGTTCAATCCCAGCGGTCGGTTGAGCCCCGGCAAGATGCTGCCCACCGCCGGCGCTTGCGGCGTGGAACGCGCGCATCCCGGCCGACGCGCCGCGGTCTAACCAAATCATTCTCCGCCATGGCGACTGTTCAATCATCCGACGAACTCATCGCTCGAGTACGTGAGGCGTACGCGTCGGACACGCCAATCTATCCGCTCGGCGGCGGTACGGTCGTTGGCTTTGGCCGGCCAATGCGCGGCGGCATCGAACTGCCGCTGACGACCTGCGATTGCGTCGTTGATTATCCCGCGCGCGACATGACGATTACGGTCGAGGCCGGCGTGACAATGCAATCGCTGGCTTCAACCCTGGCGGCCCAGCAGCAGCGGCTGCCGGTCGATGCACCCCATGCCGAGCGTGCAACCATCGGAGGCATGGTCGCAACGGCGTTCAGCGGCTCGCGGCGCTATGGCCACGGCACGATGCGCGACTACGTGATCGGCATCTCTGCGGTCGATGGCCGGGGCACGGCGTTCAAAGCCGGCGGGCGGGTCGTAAAGAACGTGGCTGGTTACGATTTTTGCAAATTGCTGACCGGCAGCCTCGGCACCTTGGCGGTCATCACGCAGGTGACGTTGAAAGTTAAACCGATTCCGGAAGCCGACGCATTTTTAATCGCCTCGCCGCGCAGCTACGACGAGCTGGCTCAGCAGTTGTCGGCATTGGCGGTTTCATCGGTCTTGCCCGTCGCAATTGATGTGATCGCCGGCGACGGGTGGCCATCGCTGCCAGGCGATGCTTCCGGTGTAGGAAAACTGATCGTCGGACTCGAAGGGACCGATGCCGAGGTGGCCTGGATGATCGAGCAACTCGCGACCGAATGGCGAGCCTGGTCGACCGACGAGCCGCGCGTGGTCCGTGATCGCACGCACACCGCTGCGATCTGGGGCGTGCTGACCAATGCCATGTCGGACCGCAACGGCGACGCGCTGGTCGTCA
>DASZPI010000790.1:0-5382 GCA_035550355.1 Pirellulales bacterium | reverse complement strand
GTTGCAGGGCTACTTGCCGACCGACGGCGTCACGTTGGCCTTCATCTCGGTGGTTCGCTCGGCCGGCGACTCGAGATTCTGCTGCGCGATCGATTGGTAGCGATGAAATGCTAACGACATTTCCCGCAGGATTCGGCGACGCAGCTCGCTCGATACCAACGTGTTGTGGTCTTTTCCTGCAATCACGACGACTTCGGCATCGCTTTCCAGCGATTTCAACGTCGCCGCAAGCTTCTCGACGGCTCCTTCCAGGTAAAACGTGTCCTCGCTCCCGACGAAGATATGCAGCTTGCCCTGCAGTTTCGAGCCGATGGTTGGCCATTGGCGTTCGAGCTGCAGACGAATGTCATATTCTTGCCAGGCGTCGGCTACGCTCGGATCGATCGTGCCGGTCCGACGGTTCCACAAGCGACGCGGTTGCCCGCGATCATCGAGCGGACTGAACACCGCTTCGAACGAACGAAGCTGGCCGCCTCGGCCAATGGTGTCGTCCATTCGTGTGAATTGGTCATACCAAAGCACGGGTCGGCCATTGCGCCTTGCGATGGGGCGCCGATTGCCTTGGGCGTCGCGATACATGTTCTCGGTTGGAGCGGCGTAAAGATCGATGCGTTGGAAATCGCGGAAATCGACCGGATCGGGTGCGGTGCTCCACACGCCGCCAAACGTGTCGGGATGGGTCACCTGGGCCCAAAGGCTGGCCCAGCCCCCCGAGCTGTGTCCTGTGACGTAACGTGCGGCAGTCGCATCGATCGTCCGAAAGTTTTGATCGATATACGGGATCAGTTCTTCGACCAGTGCGCGTCCGCGCGGGCCGTTGGTTGCGCTATCGGCATACACATGGTGCCCCCAACCGCAACTGCCGCTGAGCATGATGCGGATGAATTCGACTCCCCCGGCCGCGTCGTTACGCAACCCGGGGGAACGTAGTGCGTCGCGATGCGTGCCGCCGAAGCCTGGAATGCTGTAGATGGTCGGGTAGCGCCGCTCGGGATCGTCGAAATAGCTATCCGGCAATACCACGGTTGCTACGTCGTACACGCTTCGGCCGTGAAAGTTCGACAGAAGCTTGCTGCGGCGCACAATCTCGCGCACGGTGCCGGTGCCGGCAAAAGGCTGTTCGACGACCTTCGCGCTGAGGGCGAGCGAAAAAATTTGCTTCGGTGAGCCGTCGATCGTGATCCGCTGCACCGCAGTGTACAGGTTGCCTGGCGCGCGGCCGTGCTGCTGATCGTCCAGGTTATGGTCAAACAGCGCCTGAACGTAGTACGTGTCGGGACGAAGATCGTCGAGCGTTGTGGGGAACCCCGCGGCCGTCCGATCGACCGTGCGGGTCGAATCGGGTGCGAAGCCGTCGACGTCGAGACGAAAGAACGGCTCGGGTTGGAACCAATTGGGACCAAAGCGAGGTTCCGGCTGCGGCGCGGCCGAAAGAAAGACATACAACTGACCATCGAGCGGCCGATCGGCCACACGCGAATCAAGTGTCACGCGAAACTCGACCGATGCGGCGCGCACTCGATCGGCCGAGGCTGCCAACACGATCGCGAAGGCCACTGCCGCGCCAGCGAAGGCCACTGCCGCGCCAGCAACGGCCCTGGGCCTCGTCATTGCCCCGTCGCCCGACGTCGAATTCTCAAACCATCGATCCACTTACGCACAGCGCTCGGCAGAAGCGGCGTGGGCCGCGGGTTCGTCGTCAATCAGAGACAGCGCTGCGGTCGGCTGATGTTGCCATGCCGTGTGCACGGTCGCCGGTACATCCAACTGTTGTAACGCGCGGACGGCCACCTGGTAAGCCAAGGCGGGCCGATTGCATTGCCGACTGATGTGTAACTGCACAACGCGGCGCAACCGTCGTGACCGCGATCGCGCGACGGCTTCGAGCAACAGGGCAGCGGCCTGCTCGTTGGACAGATGCCCATCGTCGCCGAGGCAGCGGTCGATAAGTCGGGCCGGCCGCCCGCTATTGCGCTGCATTTCCACGTCGTGATTGAATTCGAGCGCCAGCAGATCGACATCGATCGCCGCTTCAACGGTCTCGGCATTCCAGACGCCCAGGTCAGCAAAATAAGCTGCCGACCAACCGGCATGGAACAGATCGGCCTCACCCTCGAAGCGAAAGCCAAACGTAGGTCCCCCGTCGTGCGAGACCGGAACAGGCAAGCACCGCAGATGCGAGGTAATCGTCAGCCACTGTCCCCCTTCGTAGTACCGCAGCAGGCGGCCCGCATGCAGCATGGCAATGGTTTGGCAGCCCGCCAGACGCAACTGCCGCACGTGCGCGGGATGCAGATACACCGGTATCCTCCGGCGCAACGCCAGCTTCAACGCTCCGTCGGTCCAGTGGTCGCTGTGGGTGTGCGTCAGCACCAACGCATGGACGCGATCGAACGAGCTGCCGGCCATGCGAAGCCGCGTGGCGATCTGTCGGGGACCAAGGCCCGCATCAATCAACAGCCCGAACTCATGCACTTCCAACAAGCTGGCGTTGCCCGAACTCCCGCTGGCCAACACGGTCAGTTGCACGGGCATTGCACAATCCTTGTGGCAGCAATCGAATCGGCGAACAACACACGAAGAACGTTATCGTGCCGCATCGCCGCACGATGGTCAATCGTTAATCGCGGTTCGCCGCTCGCCCGTGCGATCGATGGTCGCTCGGATCAGAACTCGCGCGGACCCGTTGGTGGGGGAATCGTCAGCGGTTCGATCGGTGTTCGATCGATCGCCAGCAGCGCTCGAGCACATTCATCGCTTGGTGCTAGCTCGACCGCGATTCGCAGATGCTCAATGGCCGAAATCCTTTGGCCGAGATACGAGGCATGATAGCCGAGCAGCAATTGCGCTGCTTGATCGCGCGGCTGAGCCACCACATAGCGCTCGAGTGCTGCGAGATGATCGGTGTAGCGGGAGACGAGATAGAAATCGCGATAGCGATTCATGATCTCGCCCCACTGCGATGCTGGCAGCGCGGCAATAGCGCGACGCAGCGCCGTCGCCGACTCGCCGTACCGGCCGAGGGCGAATAGCGCATGCATCTCGACAAGGCTGGCCAGCCCAGCTTGCGGATCGGCGGCCGCTGCTGATCTGGCCCATCGAGCCGCCTCGGCGTACTGGCCGCTGCGAAATGCCGTGATGGCGCGCTCGAGCTGTTCATCGGGCGTGGGTGGCGCCAATGGCGCTGGCGGACCAACCGGCGCGGCGTTGTACGAGGTTATCATCGGGCCGGCGTTCAGATCGGGCATTCCGCCGGTGAAGTTCGCGGCGGTTTGTGGCCAATCGTAAGTTGGCGCGTAGATGTAGCCATTGGCGCTGGTGGGAATGATTACATGACCGCTCGGCTGAGGCGCCGTGACGGCCGCTCGCGCGAATCCCCCGAGCAGATCGTACGGGCCAAACGGATCGGGGTAGACTGGTCGATACGGCGCGAATCCCGTCGGAGGCGCCGCGTTGCGAAGCATCTGGGCTTCCGACACATGCCCGATCGAACACCATGCAACACACACCAACACCGAGCCGACCACGCGAGCTTTCATGATGCCGCTCCTGCAGAAGACGAGCGATCGCGACCAATTCATGCTACGAGTTTGCCACCGCGACCGAAAGCTGCGCGTACTCCGACCATGTTCAAAAACCGTAGGCTCGATATATTGAACAAGTGAACATCTGAAACCGCTATGGGCTGAGCGATTGCGATCCATGAGCTTTCCTGAATCGGTCTACGAAAGCGACGCCGCTCGGCCGGTGCTCTCGGTCGCCGACCTGACCGGGTTGATCAAGGACACGCTCGAGGGGAGCTTTCCCGACGTTTGGGTGGCGGGCGAGATTTCCAACCTGTCGCGGCCGCAATCGGGTCATTGCTACCTCACGCTTAAAGACGACCGCGCTCAGATTCGCGCGGTTCTTTGGCGCGCGACCGCCACGCGCTGCAAATTCGAGTTGGAAGACGGCCTGGAGGTGATTTGCCAGGGCGAACTCGAAGTCTATCCGCCCCGCGGCACCTACCAGCTCGTCGTGCGGCAAATCGAGCCGCGCGGCGTCGGCGCTTTGGAGTTGGCGCTGCGAAAGTTGCGCGAGAAACTTGCGGCCGAGGGGTTATTTGACCAGGGGCGCAAGCGGCCACTGCCTCGTTTTCCTCGCCGCATTGCATTCGTCACGAGTCCGACCGGGGCAGCGATTCGCGACTTTCTGCAGGTGCTGCGTCGCCGTTGGACGGGAGCCGATGTGCTCGTCGTCCCCACGCGTGTGCAAGGCGATGGCGCTGGTGCCGAGATTGCCGCGGCAATTGCCACCGCCAATCGTTTTGCCGAATCGATCGATTGCTTGGTCGTGGGCAGGGGCGGCGGCAGCCTGGAAGACTTGTGGGCGTTCAATGAAGAGTGCGTAGTTCGCGCCATTTGCGCCTCGCGCATTCCGGTTGTCTCGGCGGTCGGTCACGAAATCGACGTTACGCTGTCCGATCTCGCCGCCGACGTGCGGGCTCTGACCCCCAGCGAAGCGGCCGAGCTCGTGGTGCCGGCAAGCGATGAGATTGCCGCAGCGTTGCGTGCTACCCAGATGCGACTGCTCAAATCGCTGCGCGTGGCTGCCGGCGGATTGCGAACACGGCTGGAAGCGCTGGCCCAGCATCGGGGCATCCGTCGACCATTCGAACCGGTGCACGAGCGTGCACAACGGATCGACGACCTTGCCGCCCGGGCTAAGTCGGCGATCGTACGACAGACCGCGGCTTCACGACAGCGCCTTACAAGCGACTCGGCTCATCTCGAATCGCTCAGTCCGCTGGCGGTGCTGGGGCGAGGTTATAGTCTGACGTTCCGCACGCAAGACGGCCAGCTCGTGCGGGATGCGGCAAATTTGCAGATCGGCGACGAAGTAGTCACCCGATTCGCTAAAAGCCGCGCAACCAGCACAGTCACCGGCATGCAAAACGAATCGGCCGCGGGCCTGAACCACGATTCACCTGCGGATCGTATAGACTAGCAGCTAACCCAGCGTGGTAGACCTTCGATGACCGACCCGACAGCCACCGATCCGTGCCCGACGTTCGAACAGGCGCTTGAGAAGCTCGAGCGGATCGTGCATCAGCTCGAGGACGGTCAACTTGGACTCGAACAGTCGTTGGCTCATTACGAACAAGGCATTGGGCTGATTAAACACTGTTTTGGGGTGCTGCAACGGGTCGAGCGGCGCATCGAACTGCTCAGCGGCGTCGATGCCGAGGGCAATCCGGTGTGCGAACCGTTGAGCGACGAAGCATCGTTTCAACCGGCAACCGCCGCGAGCTCGGCCGAGCGAAAAAACGCCCGTGCAGCACCCAAGACACTGCGCAAGGCAACGGCCCGGCCGTCGGGTGAATCGCCGAACGACGTGGACGAT
>DASZPI010000789.1:0-2292 GCA_035550355.1 Pirellulales bacterium | reverse complement strand
GGGGGTTGCTGCCGGGACAAAGTGAGCGAACTGGCCTCATTCGTTCCGGTTCCCGCCGGCGACACCTCTGGAACCTAACGATTGCAGGGAGGTTATGTTTTTCGAGGGCTTCCGGGGTTTAAATGCTGGATACAACAAAAGACGCCAACAACACTAAAAAGTTGTTTGAAACCGAGCGTGGGTTTCGCCTTCTGGTGGAAGGTGTCACGGATTACGCGATCTATATGCTCGATCCCACCGGGATCATTACAAACTGGAACGTAGGCGCAGAACGTATCGAGGGTTATAGGACCGAGGAAGCTGTCGGCCAGCATTTCGCCGTGCTGTATACTCCCGAGGAGCGTGAAGCCGGCGTTCCCGCGAGGTCTCTTGAAACGGCGCGGCGCACCGGCAAATTCGAAGCCGAAGGCTGGCGGATTCGAAAGGACGGCACGAAATTTCTGGCATCAATCGTTATCGACGCCATCTACGAGCACGGTGATCTGGTGGGCTTTGCCGAGGTCACCCGCGATATCACAGAACGCAAACAGGCCGAGAATGCGCTGACAGAGAGCGAAAATCAGTTTCGCCTTCTCGTCGGCGGCGTAAGCGATTACGCGCTGTTCATGCTCAATCCCGACGGCATCGTTACCAACTGGAACATCGGCGGCGAACGCATCAAGGGCTACCGACCCGATGAAATCATCGGTCAGCATTTCTCGCGGTTCTACACCGATCCAGATCGAGCGGCCGGACGGCCCGCCCGCGCGCTACGCATTGCCAGCACCACCGGCCGCTACGACGAGGAAGGCTGGCGGGTCCGCAAGGACGGATCCTTTTTCTGGGCGAGCGTCGTCATCGACGCGATCCGGGACGACACCGGACGGCTCATCGGCTTCGCCAAGATCACGCGGGACATCACCGAGCGGCGCGAGGCGCAGCAGGCGCTGGAGCGCGTGCAGCGGCAGCTCGCGGAATCGCAGAAGATGGATGCGCTCGGCCAGCTAACCGGCGGCGTCGCACACGACTTCAACAATCTTTTGATGATCGTGAGCGGAAACATCCAGACTTTGAAAACCAGAGTCGAAGGCGACCCGAAAACGCAACGAGCGATTCAGGCCATCGAGACCGCAATGCAGCGCGGAGCCGCTCTGACGCGGCAGCTTCTGACATTTTCCCGGCGCCAAAGCCTCAATCCCTTGCCGACCGATATCCCTGCCCGTATCCGTTCGGTCGCCGACGTTCTCAGGAGCGGCCTCGGCAGCGCGATTGCCCTGGACATCGACATGCCCAGCGAGGTGTGGCCGGTTACGGTCGATACGGCCGAATTCGAGACAGCCCTGATCAACCTCGTCATCAACGCGCGCGACGCCATGGCCGAGGGCGGGAGGGTCACCGTCAAGGCGCAAAACGTCTGCGACCCGGAAACAGGGCACGCTGTTGCAATTTCCGTCGAGGATACCGGCCATGGCATTCCCAACGACATTCTGGCGAAGGTGTTCGATCCATTCTTCACCACCAAGCCAGTCGGCAAGGGCACCGGCCTCGGCCTGTCGCAGGTCCATGGCTTCGCACATCAGGCCGGTGGTCGCATCGACATCGAGAGCGAACTCGGCTGCGGCACCGTGGTCACCATCTACCTTCCGCACACCGAAGCGTTGACCGTCGAGAACCGCCCGCAAAGCCGGCGTGATGACGCCAGCGACACCATCCTCCTCGTCGAAGACAATCCGGACGTCGCAAGTGCGAGCGCTGGTCTTCTCGAAGAACTCGGCTATCGCGTTCGCATCACCAGCAATGCCGAAACGGCCCTGAAGGAAATCGAGAGCGAGGGCATCGACCTGGTTTTCAGCGATATCGTCATGCCCGGAAAGATGGATGGCCTCGGTCTCGCCAAGGCTCTTCGCGCCAAGCGTCCCGATCTGCCCATTTTGCTGACGACAGGCTACAGCGAGGCTCTCGCCTGCAGTCAGAACGAATTCCCGATCCTCCGGAAACCGTACGCCATTCACGAACTCAGCCAGGCGCTCGCCAAGCTGTGCCAGTGAGGCTGGCGTGGCCGGATAAGTCTCGCGAAGCAAAGTCAACCGCAAGAAAAACCCGCCGGATAATCCGGCGGGTTTTCACGAAACAGCACGGCCTCGCACCGCGGAGCCGGCGACTCATGCTCGATCAGGTATGACCGCCTGAGCTTCCGGCCCACCAGGCAACGCCTGCCGGACCAACCCAGATGCCGGCCCCGCCGACCTGGATGCTGAAGCCCTTCTCGAATGTGTAGATGCTCACCGGCCCGATGTGGGCTTCGGCGCCACC
>DASZPI010000788.1:0-11576 GCA_035550355.1 Pirellulales bacterium | reverse complement strand
CGACGACCCGGCAGGGCGGCCGCGGGTGATTGATCTGGTGCCAGCCAGCCACGAGCGATTGTTCACCGTGGGCCGACTCGATCTGTCGAGCGAAGGCCTGATGCTCCTAACGAACGACGGCGAGCTCGCCCAGCGGTTGGCCCATCCGCGCTACGGCGTCCACAAGACCTACCAAGCGCATGTTGCGGGACGCCCGACGACCGAAACGCTGACGAAACTCCGTGAAGGTGTGCATCTGGCCGAAGGAGTCGCGCGGGTCGTGAGCGTGCACGTCAGGCACGAGCACAAGAACAGTTGCGTGCTCGAAATCGTGCTCGACGAGGGGAAGAATCGCGAGATTCGCCGCATCCTTGCCCGCATGGGCCATAAAGTGATGCGCCTGCGGCGCATCGCCCTTGGACCGTTGCGGTTAAAAGACCTTGCACCCGGCGACGTGCGTCGCCTAACGGGCGAAGAACTGCACGAACTCCGCGGAGCGGGAAGCTCGGCAGCCCAGCCGAAGCGGCGCCGCCGGACGAAAGCCCGGCCTTTGGCGCGAACTGCCACCAGCGAACGTGCGCCGACCAGTGACCGCGAGCTGGCCCGAGCGCATCCGAAGCCTCGCGGCTCCAAGCCAGCCGCCAGCAGGCGCGCCTCGAGGGATCGACGGTGAGCGCCAGCGGCTTGGCTCGCCCGTGTTGGCAGCGGTCGGTGCTCATCGAACACAACGAACGGATGGCACGCGACACCTATCGCTTGCGCATTCGATGTCCGGAAATCGCCCGGCATATTGTGCCAGGCCAGTTCGTCATGCTGCGGCTTGGCGGGTGCAACGACCCGCTGCTCGGCCGCCCCCTGGCGTTGTACGACACCGTACTCGACGAAGCTGGGACTCCGGTTGGGTTCGACGTTGTCTATCTTGTGGTAGGCAAGATGACTCGGCGACTTGCCGAATGCGGAGCAGGGCAGGCACTGGAGATTTGGGGACCGCTGGGCAATGGATTTCGCCCGCATCCCGGCGGTGCATTGGTCATGGTCGCCGGCGGCATCGGCCAGACGCCGATGTTGGCGCTTGCGCGCGAGGCGCTGGGACTGCGAAGTTACGGTACCGCCACGCGAGCCTCAACGCGGCCGTCGCGTGTCGTGCTGCTGTATGGCGCACGAACCAAAGAGTTACTAGCGGGGGTCGATGATTTTCGCGCTTTGGGCCTTGCGGTTAAACTGGCGACTGACGACGGCAGCTTCGGCCATCACGGATTCGTCACCGAGTTGCTGAAGCAACAGCTGACGGGCGATTCGAAGGATTGCCGCGTGGTGTGTTGCGGCCCCGAGCCGATGATGCGCGCCGTGGCCGAGATCACCGCGGCAGCAAAGGCCGTGTGCGAGGTCTCGCTGGAAACACCGATGGCTTGCGGGATCGGAATTTGCTTTAGCTGCGTCGCGAAAGTCCGCGTCGAGCAGGACGGCTGGGATTACCGCCGCACTTGCGTCGAAGGACCGGTGTTCGACGCAGCGCAGATCGTGTTCGATTGAGCACGACGTACCGCGACGCGTGCAACGCGCGATGATCGTGGCCGCGGTCGCCCCGAGCCTTAATGGCCCGTTACTTCGACGTGTTCGTCTTGGCCGCGTTCGGCTTGGCCGGATTTTGCTTGGCCGCCTTGAGGGCTGCCGAGAGGCGCGATTTGACGCGTGCCGCGGCATTTGCATGGATCACACCATGTGCGGCAGCCTTGTCAGTTCGAGCGGTCGCCAGGCGGAACTCGGTGGTCGCCTTTTCCAGGTTGCCTTCGGCAATTGCGTCGCGCACGCGGCGGCTGTGGGTCTTCAGCGCACTTTTGGTGGCACGGTTCCGCGTGCGACGCACGAGGCTTTGCTTCAAACGCTTCTTGGCACTCTTGGTATTGGGCATGGCGACCGAATGAAAATACTTAAAAAAGCTACTCTGGCGCTAGTTCGCCGCCATTCTCGCGAAACTTGTGCAGCTTGTCCAGCCATTGCGCCACATCTTTGAAGCCAAAATCGAGGCTCGCTAAATTCGAAAAATGCTTCTCGGCGGTCTCGTAATCCTTAAGGTAAATCGCCAATTTCCCGGCCAGGTACGTCGCTTCTTTCCGCTCGTCCATTTCCCGCTCGGGGATTTCCTTGGCCGCCAGCTCAAAGTTCGTCAGCGCTAGCTTGTATTGCTTCAACTGGGCAAAGCATTCGCCCAGGAAGAAGTACACATGCCCCTTGCGCTTCAAATCGCTGCGGCATTCCTGGAACAGCTTGATCGCTTCGTTGAACTTCTTCGAACGCTTCAGACGCACGGCCAGCTCGTACTTGTACCCGATGTTCGTCGGGTAACGGTCGCAACGACTGCTGTAGACTTTGATCTCGGTCGAGTTCAGTTCCGACGCGATCCGCTTGTACAGGCCAATCGCTTCCTCGGTGCGCTCTTCGCGGGCTTTCTTCTCAGCCACTAAGAGTTGCTGCTTGGCTCGGCGCAGTTGCACGTCTTCCAGCCGTTCTCGAATCAGCACGTCACCGCCCGACGCTTCCAGCGCACGAGTCAAAATTTCCTCGGCCTTGTCGAACCGTTCGTCGCGTTGATACAGGTCGTTCAGCTCAATGTACGGAGCCGTAGCTGCCGGTTCCTTGTCGATCGCTCGCAGCAGGCGCTCCTCGGGACTGAGGCGGGTATCTTCGTCGTCGGCCGCGAACTTGCTCGCACGCACGTCCTTGGTCGAAGTCGCTTCCTCGTAGCCGCCCTTGCGGATTGTCTTCTCGACCGACAGGTTGCTCATCGACCGCGTGGCTTCTTCGTCGGTGGGCTTGACGTTCTTGACGCGCTGCCAGGCGTTGAGCGCTTCGTCGAAGTGCCCCAAGCGGCCCAAGGCTCGGGCATACACGCGATTGGTGTTCACGTCGTTATTGTCGGCCTCGAACGCCATCTTCAGATATTCGAGCTGGCATTCATCGAATTCCAACTGCTCGCAGGCGTTGGCAATATCGATCAGGGCTCCCGCGTCCCAGGGATTGACCTTAAGCACCTCGAGGCCGGTAGTGATGACCGCCAGCCAGTTCTTTTGCATGACCGATTTTTTGATCGAACCCTTGGTGCCGGCCGTTTTAAGGCCGGCCATGGCGCTCCCCTTCTTGTTGTTGTTATACTTCTTCTGAAGGTTGGCCAGGAAACTACGCACGTACAGCGGGTTGCCCGGGTCGCCGCTCACGCACTGCGTATACATCTCGGTGGCGTAGTCGAACTGCCCGGAAGCAGCGACCTTCGACCCTTGCTCGAAGAACTTTTGCAGCCGACTACGCTTGGCCGGCGACAACGGTTCCTTACCCGATCCCTTGGAATTATCGTCATTTGGCGCTGCCGCAGTTGCCATGCTAATCGTGCATCACCATCAAGAAGAGAAGATCGCCCTCGAATGATTCAGTTTACCAGCCCCATACCGCGAGACAATCATTCGCCGCGGCATCCGACGGTCGTTTCTCACCATTGGCCCAGGCTGCGCCACGCCTCCGATTCGCATGCCTAACCCATTGCAAACATGCGCCGGCCGGGTGTACGTGGTTGGCGCCGGGCCTGGCGACCCCGGCTTGCTGACGCTGCGCGGCGCCGAGTGCTTAAGTCGCGCCGACGTGGTGCTGTACGACTATCTAGTGAACCCACGCATTCTCGAACACACGCCACAAACGGCACGCTTGATTTGTCTGGGGCGCCACGGCCGCGGCCGCCTTGTGCCCCAAGCGACCATCCACCAGATGATGATCGACGAGGCGCGCCAGGGACATACGGTGGTGCGGCTCAAGGGAGGCGACCCAGCGATCTTCGCACATCTGGCCGACGAGGCCGATGCGCTGTCGGCTGCCGGTGTTCCGATCGAGGTCGTGCCTGGCATCACCGCGATGCTTGCCGCGGGCAGTCATGCTGGGATCCCGTTGACCGATCGATCGCAAGCCAGCGCGGTCGCGCTGGTCACCGCTCGCCAACAAGATGGCGAGGCTGCGAGCGATCTCGACGTCGCTGCGTTGGCGAGGTTTCCGGGAACCTTGGTCTTCTACATGGGGGTGACCGTTGCCGAGCAATGGACCGCCGCGCTGATCGCTGCCGGAAAGCCGGCAACCACGCCGGTTGCCATTGTTCGCCGCTGCACCTGGCCCGATCAAACCACGATCCGCTGCACGCTTGGCGAAGTCGCCGGCCAGATGGCTGCACGGAAACTGCGCCCTCCGGCCATCGTGGTGGTCGGCGAGGTCGCCGGCGCCGCGCACACCGCGATCGATTGGTTCGTTGAACGACCGCTGCACGGCAAGCGAGTGCTCGTCACCAGGCCGGTCGGCCAAGCCAGCCAGGCCGTTGGTCGCCTGCACGAACTTGGTGCCGATGTACTCGTTCAGCCTGCCATCGAGATACTTCCACCCGACGATTGGTCCCCGGTCGATGCGGCACTCGAGCGACTCGATAAGTACGATTGGCTTGTGTTCTCGAGCGCCAACGGTGTTCGAATGCTGCTCGACCGACTTGCGCAGATCGCCGATCTGCGGAAACTCGGCAGCACCAAGCTCGCCACGATTGGCCCAGGAACGACCGAGGCCCTGGCCGGTTATCGCCTGCGCGCCGACTTGCAGCCGACCGACGCGTACCGAGCCGAGGCATTGGCCGAGGCATTGGCGGCCGATGCACACGGAAAGCGTTTCCTATTGGTTCGGGCCAGCCGTGGACGCGAAGTGCTTGCCGATGACCTTCGAGCGCGGGGCGGCCAAGTC
Source organism: Pirellulales bacterium (assembly GCA_035550355.1). GTDB lineage: Bacteria > Planctomycetota > Planctomycetia > Pirellulales > PNKZ01 > DATAXP01. Next base: position 6,836 of record DASZPI010000788.1, on the reverse strand, counting down.
GATCAGGTGGTAGCGTACCGCAGCGTTGACGTCGAGCAGCCGCAGCCTGAGATTGCCGAGGCATTGGCCGCGGGAAAGATCGACTTCGTCACCGTGACCAGCTCCGCCATTGCGAGGTCGCTAGCAGCGATGTTTGGCGCCGACCTGGCGCAAACCCAACTGGCGAGCATCAGCCCGATCACCTCGCGAACGCTGCGGGAGTTGGGCTTTGATCCTTCGTGCGAAGCACGGAGCTACACGGTGAATGGACTCATCGAATCGATGCTGGCTTTGGCTGAGTCAGCCAGTTCCGCCAAAACGCCCGATCGCTAGATCTTGCCGCGATTCGTCGCCCCATCACACTCCATGAATGCATGCAGTGGAGTGGGCTCGATTGCCGATTTCAACCTTTGGACGTGTTGTTTCGCCCGAGGGAGCCGTGAAGCATGATGCCACGAATTCCGCCGGTTTCGGCGGCAATTGTGACGATCGACGTGCCGATGTCGGACGAAGTCGCCGCGGCAACCCATCGCGCTACGGAGGCGGTGGCACACAAGCTGGCGCGCGAGCTATGGCTTGAACGGCTGCCAGCCACCTGGGCGATCGACGCATCGCAGACCCCCTGCCTGGCTGAACGCATCGCCGAGCTACCTGGGCACGAGCACGCCCTGCTCGCCGGTCATTCGTCCAGCACGCTCGCTTCGCAGCTCACCGGCTTGCGTGTGAGCGGGCACCCGATTCGCACCTTCGTGTGCAGCGGTCCGTCGGCGTTCTGCGATCCGGCCCTCCTGACGCGCCACGGAATCACCGCCATCCGACTGGCTCCTCCCGTCCTAAAGACCAGCCGATGGTGGCAGCGCTGGCCTTTTGCGCGCGATACGGCCGAGCGAATCGTTGCCCCCGAGGCCAAAGCGCTGCGCTGGGGATTGTACGAGTTTGCTCCATTGCTCACGGTGCCTCAAGTTCGCGGGCGCGCCATGCGATCGGCCTTGGAAGCGGCGGCGAAGTCTCGCATCCCGGCCGTGCTAGTTGTCGATGCGCAACTAATCGCGACGCAAGGGCAGGCCGGATGGTCCGCCGTAAGATCCTTGATCGACGAATTGGCCCAGATGCGCGGCGACCGAACACTCGAGGTACTAACGATTGCCGACGTGGTGGATCGCGCCGAGCATGGTCGAGCGGCCAAGCCGACTACCTCGGCACTGCGTAGCCGCGCGGCGTAAGCCCACCCCCTGCGCTAACGCTGTTCTCGGAACGTACGCCAGCTCAGGTAGGTCAGCGCCACGGCACAGATCACAAAGCCGTAGTCGATCGCCTTGCTTGCCTTGCGAAACGGAATCCCGGCGGCAAGGTCGAGGCCGAAGACGAGCAACAGTACAATGGCGATCACCAGGGCGATGATCGAAAACGCTTTGCCCATCGGCGACGTCTTTCTGGCGATTCGAATGGCTGGTTCGGGCGAGTGCCTGCGAAAGCTAGTATAGTCCGCGGGAGCCTGGGTGGAATGGGTTCGACAGCCGCCACGCTCGAAGACCGCTTTCGCGCCCAAATGCCGGTGGCCGAGCGTTGGGCGTACTTCGACCACGCAGCGGTTGCTCCCTTGCCGCGTGCGGCGCGCGACATCTTCGCCGCCTGGATCGATGAAGTCGCTCAGCACGGCGATGCGCATTGGCCCCAGTGGGCGGCCGGGCTCGAGCGGGTCCGCAGCAGCGCAGCCCGGTTGCTGACGGCCGACACCGCCGAGATCGCGTTCGTACGTAGCACGACCGAAGGCATCACGCTCGTCGCCGAGGGGTTTCCCTGGACGCCGGGCGATAACGTGGTCACGCTTGCCGACGAGTTTCCGTCGAATCTGTATCCGTGGATGAACCTAGCCAGCCGAGGCGTCGAGACGCGCCGTGTCGCAACCAAACTGGGGCGTTACGAGCTCGCGGACCTGGCCGCCGCCTGCGACGCGCAGACCCGCATCCTCAGCATCAGTTGGGTGAACTACGCGACCGGCTGGCGGAACGACCTGGACGCGATCGTCGACCTGGCGCACCGCCGCGGAGTGCTGGTGTTCGTCGATGCTATTCAAGGGTTGGGTGTGCTGCCGATCGATTTGAGCCGCACGAACGTTGATTTCCTGGCCGCCGATGGTCACAAGTGGCTCATCGGTCCCGAAGGGGCCGGCTTGCTGTTTGTCCGACGGAAACATCTCGACCTGCTGCGGCCGATCGGCGTCGGCTGGAACAGCGTGGTCCATGCTCACGACTTCTCGCGGATCGAACTGCAACTAAAGGCTTCGGCAAGTCGTTACGAAGGCGGGACGCAAAATATCGGCAGCATCCTGGCCTTGGGTGCAAGTATTGATCTGCTGTTGTCGCTGAACATCGCGCGCGTCGGCTCGCGAGTGCTCGAGTATTCGGCACGATGCTGCGATCGGCTTGCGACCATCGGGGCAAGGATCGTGAGCGTCCGCAGTCCAGAGCAGGCCAGCGGAATCGTCACGTTCGGACGTCAGGGGCGTGATCCTGCCGAAGTTCGCCGGCGCTGCCTGGATGCTAGAGTTGTGTTGAGTTGCCGAGGCGGTCGGCTTAGGATCAGTCCGCACGCGTATAACAACGAAGACGATCTCGATCGTCTGGTCGACGTGATCAACACCTCATGACCAACGCCAAACCACGCACCGCCGTATACACCGGCTCGTTCGACCCAATCACGCTGGGGCATCTGAACATTATCGAGCGCGCCAGTTCGTTGGTCGATCGGTTGGTGGTGGGCGTGGGGATCAACGCGGGCAAAAATCCGCTGTTTACCCCCGACGAACGAGTCGAGTTGATCGAGCGCACGACGCGGCGATGGCCGAACGTCGAGGTCAAAAAGTTTGATGGCCTAGCGGTGAATTTCGTGCGTGACTGCGGCGCCCGGGTGATGATCCGCGGCGTGCGACCGTTGCAGGATCTCGAGGCCGAGCTGACCATGATGCTCGCGAATCGGCAGCTCGATCCTGGAATCGAAACCGTCGTGCTGATGGCCGACAAAGAGTTTTCGCACGTCAGCAGCTCGCTCATCAAGCAGATCGCGCCGATGGCGAGCGACGAAGAGCTGTCGCATTTCGTGCCTCCCGAGGTGATCTCGGCGGTGCGCAAGAAGGCGGCGGAACAAGCGGCCGCCGTCTAACCGGCGAACGCGCACGCCGCGCGTCACGCGCTGGGCTTGCGTCGCAACGACAACCAATCGCTGTGAAACGAGCCGGGTTTGTCGACGCGCTCGTAGGTGTGCGCACCGAAGTAGTCGCGCTGCGCCTGCAATAGATTTGCCGGCAGGCGGGCCGAGCGGTAACCGTCGTAGTATGTCAGCGCTGTGGTGAACGCCGGCACCGGAACGCCAAGCTCGATGGCCGTCGAAATGACGTGCCGCCACGCGGCCTGTGCTTTGTGCACCGCTTCGGTGAAGTAAGGGGCCAACAACAGGTTCTCGAGCTTGGGATCGGCGCCGAAGGCGTCCTTAATGCGCTCGAGGAACGCCGCGCGGATAATGCATCCGCCGCGCCACAATAATGCGATGCTGCCGTAATCCAAGGGCCAATCGTGTTCCTTGGCTGCGGCCTGCAACTGCACGAAGCCTTGTGCATAGCTGCTGATCTTCGACGCGTACAGCGCTTGTCGGACCTGCTCGATAAACGCCTTGCGGTCGCCTGTGTACGTTCCGTTGGGCCCTTGCAGCACTTTGCTCGCGCGGACTCGGGCGTCCTTCATTGCCGAGAGCGATCGCGCATACACCGCTTCGGTGACCAGCGTGCTGGGAACGCCCAGGTCGAGCGCCAACTGGCTCATCCATTTGCCGGTCCCCTTGGCGCCGGCCTTGTCGAGGATGGCATCGACCAGATCGCCTTTGCCATCAGGATCTTTGACGCTGAAAATATCGCGGGTGATTTCGATCAAATAGCTGTCCAGCTCGCCGCGATTCCATTCGGCAAAGACGTCGTACAACTCGGCATTCGACAGGCCGAGCGTCTGCTTCAGCAGCCAGTACGCTTCGCAGATCAGTTGCATGTCGCCGTATTCGATGCCGTTGTGCACCATTTTCACATAGTGCCCGGCACCGCGCGGACCGACCCAATCGCAACACGGGATATCGTTCTTCGGTCCGACCTTGGCGGCGATCGCTTGAAAGATTGGCTTGATCGCGGGCCACGCCGCCTTGCTGCCGCCGGGCATCAGGCTGGGGCCGAGCAAGGCGCCTTCTTCGCCCCCCGACACGCCCGTGCCGATGAACAGCAGACCTTTCGATTCGACGTACTGCGTGCGGCGTTCGGTGTCGGAATATAGCGTGTTGCCGCCGTCGATGATGATGTCGCCGGGGGAGAGCAGGGGAATCAGCTGGTCGATCAGCGAATCGACCGCCGGGCCCGCCTTGACCATCAGCATCACCTTGCGCGGCTTGGCGAGCGCGTTGACTAGCTCCTCGACGGTGTGCGCGCCGACAAAATTCTTGCCCTTGGCGCGGCCGTTGACGAAGTTGTCGACGACGCTGGTCGTGCGATTGAACACTGCGACGCGGTAGCCGCGGCTCTCGATGTTCAAGGCCAGGTTTTCGCCCATCACAGCCAGACCGATCAAACCGAAATCACATGCTTGGGCCATGGTTAGCTCTCAGACAAGTCGATGCGGAGAAACCGCAGATAAACACAGATGAACGCGGATGGCAAGGGGCTGGCTGCTCAGGCGGCGTCCACCGGCCACGGCGGCTTGGCCGGGAGATACGACTCGAACTCGGCCACCAACCGCGATTGATATTCGCCCGCAAAGGTTCCAGCGAAGAATTTACCAAGTCCCTCATCATGCAGTCGCTGCCAACTCATCTCTTCGGCGCCAGGATTGATCGGAAAGAAGAGCACGCGATTGGCCGAGGCAGCCTGGTAATCGCCTGGCGCATCGCCAACCATTAGCGCGTGATCCGGCGGATACTTTTCAGCGATCGTCAGCAGCTCCTTTTTGGTGCCCATCTCCTGTCCGCAGATTACCTGTACATACCGTTCGATGTCATGTTCGCGCCACTCGCGTACCAAGGCCTCGCAAGGTGTTGCCGACACGACCAAACAATCGGCCTTGTGTTGCAGCTTTTCGAGGCAGCGGCGCAGTGACGGAAACGGAGGCACGTCGCGCACGAAGCGTTCGACCTGCTCGTTCACCGCCTCGGACCAGGCCAGCGCCTGCCTCAGATCAGGGTCATTGGTTTGTTCCACTGCCTTGCGCAACGTGGGATTTCCGAGCCGGCTCTCGCGCTTGATCCAAGCGACGAGCCCCGCAGGAATTCGAATCGGCACACCGCGTGCTCTGACCTCGGGGCGGCGCTGGAGCCATTCCAGCGACTCGATCAGCGCAGGAAACCGGTTGATTCCGCGGCTTTTCGAGTACAGGTTCACAAACTCCCACGCCTCGCGCGCGTACCGGCTCACTCCTTGTAGGCCGTAGGAGTTGATTACGTTGGGGATGAAGCACTCTTTGTGCTTGATCTCCATCGTGTCGAAGGCGCAGCCGTCGGAATCGATTCCGACCAAAAACGAGTGCTTTGGGATGAATTCGAGCATCGCGGTAGCATAGCGAGATCGAATTCAAAATTTGAGATTCGAAATCTCAAATGTCCGGCTCGGTTGCCGAATTCTTAGGCGGCCCGACGCATTTCGGCAACGGCTCGCCCGTGCTGGCCTCGATTCGCCTCGCCGACCAGCAGTCGAACCACGCGTTCGGTCGCCTCACTCAACATTTGCTCGCCGGACATTGACTGTCTGACAGAGGTCTGCCGGCAGTGAGCAGCAACCAGCTTTCGGACGATTGGCGTCGCTTTGGCTCGGATATAGCCCCGTGCCTCGGCGCGGCGCCTCGGCAGGCGACCCGCCTCGACACGCGCTGAAACCAATGGAAATGCCGCGATCGCCAGCTGCTGCGCGCCGTGCATCAGGTGGTGATCCGGCGTCCATCGGGCAAAAATTGCTCGCAAGATTGATGGCATTGATAGCGTCCTTGCTGGGATAGTGGTGCCGAATCTCCTTTCATCATCTCGGGTCGTCGCGGCTCAAAACTTTACTAATCGTCAAAGTCGAGTCGTTCGCGGGCTGAATACGGCTGACCCGCCCAGGGTGCGTTGTACCGAGTCCATTGATCGCGCACGGCTCATCTAGGTGGTTGTCTCACGATCTACACCCACAATAATTCTGAAAATGCTTGACATTCGTACTCGTCCAAACACAATGGGTGGCTTCACGTAGTCAGCAAACTGCGTGCGATCGAGATGAAAGTTACTTGCGACCCTTGAAGCCGAAGCGAGAAACGCTTCGTTGGCCGCGGGTGAACCTTCCGCGACGGCGGAACGTCTGTTGGGTGCTGGCCATTCATTCGAGCCAGCGCCGGCATTGAGTCGGTCAGCCCGGGCGGCAGTGTTGCCGCTTGGCGAAATTTGAAGGATTCGGCATCGCGGTCGCAAGCGAGACCGCGATCTCGGATCCACGATTGGTAGGGAGGAGCTTGGCGTCATGCGAAATGTGTTCAGTGCGATTCTAGAGTTTGGCCACGACGAGGATTTTGCACCCTCGGTCACCGACGACTTTGTGCCGACCGATGCACCGGCCGGCAGCCCCGAGAAGCTTGAGATCTTAGCTCAGCGCATCCAGCAGGGTTTGCCGCTGTGGCATCCGGACGATCGTCCCGACTATACCGGTCTGACGGGCGTCGTGCGTCCGCGCGAGTAACGCTCGCGCGAGGTCTCGGTGGGTCGGAACAGGCCGGCCTGCCAGGACATTATTACAGTGGCTACAGGTACATTCCCATGTAGCCGCCCTGCGCTTCGGTCTCGGCTTCAAGTTTGCGCAGGCG